>JAICPX010000244.1 GCA_025929635.1 Chitinophagaceae bacterium | reverse complement strand
TGAATATTTTCTATATGTTGGGTCAATTATTGAAAGAAAGAATTTGCTGGGAATTTGCAAGGCCGTCTTTTTGTTGAGAAATGAGCTGAGAAAACCCTTGGTTGTTATCGGGGATGGAACTAAGTATAAACAAAAGGTGAAAGATTTTATCAAACAACATGGTATCGAAACCCAGGTCATTTTTTTATCGGAGAATCCTTTAGCAAAGGTTGCTTCATCTTTCTTAAGAGCTGAAGATTTCCCGGCTATCTATCAAATGGCGATCGCTATGATCTATCCATCCTTTTTTGAAGGGTTTGGTATTCCTGTTCTTGAATCGTTATGGAGCCGACTGCCGGTAATTACGTCAAATGTTTCTTCCTTACCGGAAGCCGGTGGAGATGGAGCTTATTATGTTGATCCAAACAGTGCTGAAGAGATCGCGGAGGGAATGAAGAGAATATACAATGACAATGCGTTTGCAGAAACATTAAGAGAAAAGGGTTGGCGGCATGCACAGAATTTCAGTCAACAAAAATGTGCAACTGATGTGATGAAGATCTATGAGAGTTTACAACGATAGATTTGAAACAAGGGGTCACAAAGTTCACCGGTGACACGGGGTGGCTCCGTGTATTACCGTACCCTCAGTGTCACCGTGATTTAGAAAAAGATCATGATTTTCGAAAAGGATATCGAGCAATGTTTAGTCACCTTAATGAATGGAGGACTGATCCTCTATCCAACTGATACCATCTGGGGTATTGGATGCGATGCAACAAATGAAGAGGCCATTGGAAAAATCTACCAATTAAAGAAACGCAACGATGAAAAGGCCATGATCGTGCTCGTTGCCGATGAGCGGGACGTGATGAATCATGTCGCCGCGCCCGATCTTGCCTTATTTGATTATTTAGCGACAACCGTAAAACCAACAACAGTAATCTATGATGGCGCCTTAGGATTCGCCAATAATCTTGTTGCCAATGACGGATCGATCGCCATCAGGATATGTCATGATGAATTTTGTCGCCATCTCTTAAGACGATTCAGAAAGCCGATCGTTTCTACGTCGGCAAATATTTCCGGAATGCCTTCGCCGCAAAATTTTGAAGAGATCCCTGAAGAAATTAAAAATGGGGCCGATTATATAGTTCAGTACAAACAGGAAGACAAAACGCCTGCCCAACCTTCTTCACTTATAAAATGGCATAATGGGAAAGTGACAGTTCTAAGGGAATGATTCTTGACTGCACAATCATTTATTATTAATTATTGTCCGAAGGACTTCTTTGGAGATTATCGGCAAATAAAAAATGACCGGACCGGCTTTTTTAATAAATTAATAATAAATAACTAATAATCAGTAATCAACAATATTTTTGCAAGAATGGATATAAAGTGCACAGAAACAGAATTATTTATTTTAAATAAGATCTCTCATACTGCGCAGGACCTGGGATTAGAAAGCTATTTGATCGGGGGATTTGTGAGAGACAAGATCATTGGAAGAAAAACAAAAGATGCGGACATTGTTTGTGTCGGTGATGGTATTGAATTGGCAAAGGCCGTTGCCAAAAGATTCAAACCTGAACCAAAGTTCAGCTACTTCAAAAACTTTGGCACTGCTCATTTGCATTTAGATTTTTCAAAACATCATGTTGTTTCAAAAGACTTCCCCAACGGGCGACCTCATCCCGGGCAAAGCGAAGGATCGGCGGGGACCTTTGATATCGAGTTTGTGGGCGCCCGGAAAGAAAGTTATCGTTATCATTCAAGAAAGCCAGAAGTAAGAGCAGGAACATTGAAAGATGACCAGGAACGGCGCGATTTTACGATAAATGCATTGGCGATAAGTTTGAATAAAGGTGACTATGGACAACTTATTGACCCGTTTAACGGATCAGGCGATATAAAAAGGAAGATCATTCGTACGCCGCTCGATCCTTTGCAAACTTTCAGTGATGACCCCCTCCGGATGATGAGAGCGATTCGGTTTGCTTCACAACTTGGATTTAAGATTGAAGAAAAAACCTTCCAGGCGATAAAGGAAGGCGCCGACCGGATCAATATTATCTCACAGGAAAGAATTACCGACGAACTTATGAAAATTGTTGATAGTTCTAAACCTTCTGTTGGTTTTGACCTGCTATATCAATCAGGTTTGTTGCATATAATTTTTCCGCAAATGGTGGATCTTGCCGGCGCGGAATATAAGGATGGCATTGGTCATAAGGATAATTTTTACCACACGCTGAATGTGTTGGATAATATCGCTGAAAAAACTGACGATACATGGTTGCGCTGGGCTGCCATCCTTCATGATATTGCAAAACCTGCAACAAAAAAATTTGAAGAAGGTCATGGATGGACATTTCATGGCCATGAAGTGGTTGGTGGGAGAATGGTACCTAAAATTTTCGGCAAGTTGAAGTTGCCTATGAATGAGAAAATGAAATTTGTGCGCAGGCTTGTGGAGCTTCATTTGCGCCCGATAAGTTTAACAAAAGAAAATATCACAGACTCCGCTATCCGTCGGTTGTTGTTTGATGCTGGCGAGGATTTTGATGCGTTGATGATACTTTGCGAGGCAGACATCACTTCGAAGAATAAGTGGAAAGTAAAAAAGTACATGGAAAATTTCCAATTAGTGAGAAAGCGTTGCGAGGAAGTTGAGGAAAAAGACCGGATCCGTAACTGGCAACCACCGATCGATGGTGAAATGATCATGGAGATCTTTGGATTAAAACCATCCAAGCCGGTAGGGATAATCAAAGATGCAATTAAAGACGCGATATTGGATGGCGTGATCGCTAACAATTATGATGATGCATACAATTTTATGCTTGAAAAAGCAAGAGAAATAAACATTAAACCAATAAAATCTGAAAGTACTATCCGATCCCGACGCCTGCCGGGGCCGAAATCTAATCCCGATCTACATCAGGACTAAAGTTGTAAATTTGACTATGGCTATTTTAAAGTTCAGGGTTTATTTTGAAGATGATGATAGCATTTATCGTGATGTGGCGATCCGCCATATCCAGACGTTTTTCGAATTGCATGAAGCTATTCTCAGGGCTTATGAATTTGACAATAAGCATAAGGCGACGTTTTTCAGAAGCAATGATCATTGGCAAAGAGGAAGAGAAATATCCCTTGAAGTTTATGAAAAAGATTATAAGGCCCCGCCGTTATTGATGAAGGACACTTCAGTGGGTAGCGAAATAAAGAACCCGGGACAAAAATTCATTTATAATTATGATTTCAACAAAAACTGGAGTTTTTTGGTTGAACTCATAAATGTTTCAAAAGAAGAAAATGCCAAATTGAGTTATCCTGCCACGATCCGTGTTGAAGGCATTGCACCAAGCCAGTATGGAACAAAAGGACTACTCGGCGAAAAATTTGCAGATGTTGAAGAGAAATATGACCTGACCAAAGGAACCGAAGGGTTTGCGGAAAAGGATGAGGAAGGAGAGGATACTGCGTTTGGCGAGAATGGAGTTGATGAAGAAGAGGAACAGATTTAAGAATTAATAATTATTAATTGATAATTATTAATGAGCCCTCATAAAAAAACCGTCCTTATCGTTTGCGGCCCTACTGCTGTTGGGAAAACTTCTGTTGCTGTCACACTTGCAAAACATTTTCATACTGAGATCATTTCCGCCGACAGCAGGCAATGTTTTAAAGAGTTGAATATAGGCGTCGCAAGACCTTCCGAAGCGGAATTAGCCGAAGTTCCTCATCATTTTATCGCGTCCCATTCAGTAACAGAAAATGTCCACGCTGCTTTTTTTGAACAATTTGCATTGGAAAAAGTGGATCAACTATTCCGGGATCACGATGTTGTAGTCATGGTCGGCGGTACAGGACTTTATTTAAAGGCGTTTACAGAAGGGCTTGATCCAATACCTGAAATTGACGGGGCGGTGAGGGAGAAAATTCTCACGGATTATGAAACTAAGGGACTAGAGTGGCTGCAAAAAGAATTAGCAGTAAAGGATCCTGATTTTTTTTCCGTGGGCGAAATACAAAATCCGCAAAGGATGATGCGTGCATTGGAAGTGGTTGAATCGACAGGAAAATCAATTCTTGCATTCAGGACCAAGAAGAAATCAACAAGGGGTTTTGATGTTATAAAGATAGGATTGGAACTGTCAAAAGATAAATTGCATCACAACATCAATTCAAGAGTTGATAAGATGATCAATGATGGATTAGTCGGAGAAGTATTTGCCCTAAAAGATTACCGGCATATTAATGCACTTCAAACAGTTGGTTATTCAGAAATATTCGAATACCTGGACGGCAATACCAGCCTGGCGAATGCCATTGGACAAATAAAGCAGCATACAAGGCATTATGCCAAACGTCAAATGACATGGTTCAGAAAAGATCAGGAAATCAATTGGATAAGTGCAAAAGATATCAACGAGATCATTGCAATGGTAAAGCAATTGGTCGATGAGCTATAATGAGGCATCAGGGATTCATAACCTTTTTTCTTTTATCCATCCTGCCAATGCTTTTTTGATTGCGATGCCGATCTTTTTTCTTCCTTCATTGCTTAGTAAAAGATTACGACTTACTGCATTGTCGCCAATTTCAAGCAGCACACGATAGGGAGCAACGTTTACATTTTCATCAAGACTGTAAAAGCTGAGTTTGCCAGTTGAAGAGCAACGGTAATCGTTTCTGCCTGTAGTGCTATCAAGCAGGACGCCGCGATTTTCGAGACCGCTTGCTTCGCTGATGCTTTTTATCAATGCAGCAGCCAGTTCCCTGTTCTCATGTTCATACTTATCGCCGTAATGTATATAACCCCAAACCGCATTTCGTCTTGTACCACCATTATTATGCACCGAAATAAAGATCGTTGGAGAAAGTTTGTTTGATTCCTGCAATTCAAATGCATAACCGGAAATCTTCCCATCGATAACGGCTGTTGTATGATCTGTTTTGGTATTGCTTCCTGAGTCTGCATGATGATATCCTGCTTTCCCAAGACTCCATACTTTGTATTCCCTGAATTTAGGTTTTGTCTGCATTGCAGCTTCTGCAATCGCATTACAGGTTTCTGCTTCACTAAAATCCTTGCCGGTATCTGTTTGATGAGATGGTTGCCAAACAACTATTACCTTCTTTTTAAAATCATTGTCATAAAATGATTCAGGGAGAAAAAACAAGCAGAGTGAAACAATGATCAACATCCAGTTCATTTCAATTCTTTTTCAAAGCATAAACTGTTATCTACATTCACATATTGGCCATAACTCGGAATAAGTTTATAACCGCGATTTTTGTAAAGGGCAACCGCATCAGGCTGTCTCTTCCCTGTTTCCAAAACACATTTATTACAATGCAGTTCTGCAGCCCATTTTTCCAGTTCGGCTAAGATTTTTGTAGCAATACCCCTGCCCCTGTGATCTTCCAGCGTGTACATTCTTTTTACTTCCATTGTTTTTGCGTCATGTTCCCGGATGGCACCGCAGCCAACAGGCTTGTCATCGCAATAAGCAATCACCACCTGCTTTAGCTTGTCAATTTTATTCAAACTGTTGTAAAATGCATGTTCTTCGCCATCCAGTTCAGCCAATAAAGCATCAAGACGGGCTACGAGGTAAACAAAATCCGGGTGCTGGGAATCAGTTCTGAGCAATTTCATCGTGCGGCTAAGTTAGAGTATTTGCCCTTATATATTTTCTCGCCAGGTATGCGTTGGGTAAACCGATACAGACAATCAAAATACCCGCTGCAATCAACGCATTGATCGTGGCCTCTTGTCCTTCAATCGGCCTGATCTTTATTGTTGAGATATAATTCAGCACAACGTATCTCATAAATAACCAAACAAAAACGCCGTATACGATCGCGATTGGAATTGGGTATTTAACTAATGATGGTATCATTCTTGCCAGCAGGAAGAAGAAAAATGTAAATGAGATCGCAATTAAAAAATGAAATAAAAGTCCCCACAAGATCATCATATTCCCATCTGCAGCTTGTTTACCAAAAACCCCGCTTGCAATAAATCTTAAGACCTGCTCAGGCTGCGTGCCCCGTGCTAAATATGCGTGAATAAAAGCAGCAATAATATCCAGCGCGCCTGCTACTAAACCAGCTATAAATGCACTGGCAAAAAACGACTTTCTCATAAATTGGTTTGGTTTCAGTTTCAGACAAAGGTTACGCTATAAATGCTGCAAAAGCATTCATTCCATTGTTCTTCTCATTTTCCAGAAGCTGATCTTTCTTCGAGTGGCAAATCCCAATTTTTCATAAAGCCTGATAGCAACTGCATTTGTTTCCGCAACATGCAGGTAAGGAATATTGTTACGTTCAAAATTCTTATTCGCGGTATAAGCTATCAATTGTTTTGCAAAACCCTGGCCTGTAAAACCAGGATGAGTCACTACGGCGCTGATCTCTGTAAAGCCAAACATCTTCATCCTTTCTCCGGTCACAGCCACAAGCTGATCGTTTTTGAAGATACCAAAGTAATCCCCCATCAATGATGTGTCTTCTTCAAAATACCCTGGCTGAACTAAATTAACAAGATCGGCTAATTGTTTTTTGTGACCATCATTTAAATAAACGATATTTTCCGGGCAGTCAATTTTCATTTGGCCGGCACTGATCATTTGAAGACAAACAAGCTCCATTTCTATAATCAAACCAGGAGTTCCCTGGGGCTTTTCACCAATTACAAAAAAGGATTTTAACGAAACATGATTGTTGAGAAATGAAACAAGGTCCGCTTGTTTTGAGTTTATTCCTCCAAAGCGACAGATAGAAGGCCGATAAAACTTTATTTCATCATTGCCAATCGCATAGGAAACATGCGTTTCGTTCAATGAATGCCATGCTGGATTATCTAATTTGTCCGGAATCATT
>JAICPX010000497.1 GCA_025929635.1 Chitinophagaceae bacterium | reverse complement strand
GAAGTATTTCATGACATCCACAAAAACCCGGTTAAATCTGATGTATATAAAGGAACGGATGTTTTTGATAACACAAACCGGGATTCGGTTATCGGCATCGGTGGTGGCGCCGCACTCGATGTGGCAAGGGCTATTGTATTAAGAATAAATCATCGGGAGGATCTTTTTAAATACGATGACCTGATTGGCGGCGATATTTTTGTTACAAACGATGTTCCTCATTTTATTACTATTCCCACTACAGCCGGTACAGGTAGTGAAGTAGGGCGTAGCGCGATCATAGCTGATGATGAAACACATCAGAAGAAGATTCTGTTTTCACCAAAGCTGCTTGCTAAGATCGTTTTTGCTGATCCAATGTTGACGATGGAGTTGCCGCCAAATATCACCGCAGCAACAGGAATGGATGCGCTCACGCATAACATGGAAGCTTACCTGGCAAAGATGCCTCATCCATTATGTGAAGGAATAGCATTGGAAGGAATCTCGCTGATCGGTCAATCACTGGAGCGGGCAGTCAATAAGCCTGATCCCGATAGCCGGAGTAAGATGTTGATCGCATCCTTAATGGGTGCAGTAGCTTTTCAAAAAGGATTGGGTGTTGTTCATTCGCTGGCCCACCCGCTTTCTTCGTTGCTTGATACCCATCATGGATTGGCCAACGCAGTCAATATTCCTTATGGAATGGAATTTAATATTGCCGGCTTTGAAGGTAAATTCAAACAAATTGCCCGTACATTGGAATTAAAAGAGGAAACGGGCGCAGCGGTAGTAAAATATTTGTTTGAATTGAATGCAAACATCAAAATCCCACATCACCTTAAAGAGATTGGTGTAAAACAAGAGCATATCGAAACGCTATCGGATCTTGCTATTGCCGATTTTGCCCATCCCAATAATCCAAAGCCGGTGAGTCGCGAAGATTTCAGAAATTTGTACACTAAAGCTTTATGAAAAAAAAGATCGGCATCAGTTATACAAAATCCTCGTTCGAAAACTATTGGAACTGGATCACGAAAGAAGATATGCAGGATGATCTTGAGCTTGTGTTACTTTCTTTTGAAAAAAATAATACAGAAGACATTTACAAATGCCATGGATTTATTCTTACCGGTGGGGTCGATGTTCACCCGGAGTTTTATAATGGCAAATCAATTTATAACAACAGCCCGGATATCTTTCAGCCGGAACGGGATGCATTTGAACAAAAGATCTACCGGTATTCCCAGGAAAAGAAGTTACCTGTGCTGGGAATATGCAGGGGAATGCAATTGATAAATGTATTGGAAGGAGGCAAACTGATCCAGGACCTGGACAATGGCAATGAAAGACATAAAAAAGAAGATTCCGATAAAGAACACAATATCATTGCTGAGGATGGAACCTTGTTGCACAACATTGCCAATTCTCGTAAAGGTTCTGTAAACAGTGCTCATCACCAGGCCATTGATCCGGATGCACTGGGTATAAATTTAGCCGTAAATGCCTATGATGACGATGACGAGAAGATAATTGAAGGCCTTGAATTCAAAAACAAATCGGGCAAGGCATTTATGCTTTGTGTTCAATGGCATCCCGAAAGAATGACGAACAAAGCAGAAAATCCGTTTTCTGAAAATATCAAACAAGAGTTTTTGTCTGCGATCAGAAATAACACGTAAAATGAAAAATATGCAGATCATTAATCCTGCCACAGAAGAAATACTCACTGAAATAAAAGAAGATACAAAGGAAACATTAGCATCAAAGTTCGGGTCATTACAAAAAGCGCAACCGGTATGGCAAAGCATTCCCCTGGATGAAAGGGTAGAGGTGCTTAAAAAGTTCTCTGGATTGCTTGAAAAGAATATTGAACAACTTTCTGCAGTACTTACTTCAGAAGTAGGAAAACCCCTGCAGCAATCACGAAACGAAGTGAATGGTGCGAGAACAAGAATAAAATGGCTGACAGAAAATGCTGGTAAATATTTAACCGATGAAACAATGATCTCGGAAAAAGGACTCGAGGAAAAAATTTCTTACGAGCCATTGGGAGTGATTTGTAATATCTCTGCCTGGAATTATCCCTACCTGGTTGGTGTAAATGTTTTCGTTCCCGCTTTGCTTGCCGGCAATACCGTCATGTATAAACCTTCTGAATATTCAACGTTAACCGGGCTTGAGATTGAGAAATTATTAAAGGAAGCAGGAGTTCCGCAAAACGTTTTCCATCTCGCTGTTGGAGGAAAAGAAACCGGCGAAATATTATTGCAACTTCCTTTTGATGGATACTTTTTTACCGGTTCTTATAAAACGGGCAAAATGATCTATGAAAAGGTCGCTTCGAAAATGGTTCCCTGTCAATGTGAAATGGGTGGTAAAGATCCATTGTATGTGACCGATGATCTTGCTGATATAAAAAATGTCGCAGCCGCAACTGCTGATGGCGCATTTTATAATAATGGGCAAAGTTGCTGCGCGGTGGAGAGAATTTATGTGCATGAAAAAGTTTATGACCGCTACATAGATGAATTTGTAAAAGAAGTCAAGTCATGGAAAACAGGGTCGCCAACTGAAGCGGGTGTTTACATTGGTCCACTGAGTCGAAAAGAACAGCTCTTGGTTTTGGAAAAACAATTACAAGATGCTGTTCAAAAAGGCGGTTCTATCTTAACAGGAGGGAAACGAATGGATCGAAAAGGATTTTATTTTGAACCAACCGTTGTTGTGGATGCATCACATGAAATGAGCCTGATGCGTGATGAGTCTTTTGGTCCCGTTATTGGTATTATGAAAGTAAAAAATGATGAGGAAGCTGTTCAATTCATGCAGGATACGGAATACGGGTTAACTGCTTCGGTCTATAGCAATAGTAAAGAACGGGCTGAGCATATACTGCACCAGCTTAATACCGGTACTGGTTATTGGAATTGCTGCGACAGGGTAAGTGCGGCCGTGCCCTGGAGCGGAAGAAAACATTCAGGTTTTGGCTCTACACTTTCACATGTTGGTTTGCGTGCATTTACAAAACCCAAGGCTTATCACTTAAGATCGGTATAACAAACAACCGGCGCCGTTTCTCTTTTTAACAATCGCCATAGGTTACTTTTTTCCTGTTGATGGAATAAATCATCACATCTTCTAATTTTAAAAAAAAGTATAGCCATGAAAAAGATTATCCTGGCTGTCATTTTACTGGCAGCCGCAGGAGGTGGAATTTATTACCTCCTGAAAAAACAAAATCCTCCCGTCAATTTTAAACAGGAACAAATTTTTGGTAAATGGAAAATTGACTCCCTGGTCGCTCAGAAAGATTCAACACAGGATGGTTTAGCATTGTTATTGTTTGCCATCGATTCGACTGCTGAAAGCCTCGTCTATGATTTTCAGCCTGATGGAATGGTATTTGTTTCGCTGCCGTCCGATTCTTTAAAAAAGAAAGACACATCATCTTTCGCCTGGAACGAAGAGAAAGAACTTGTATGGAAAGAAAGATCTACCGATCCAATTGCAGATACAATGACGGTAATT
>JAICPX010000173.1 GCA_025929635.1 Chitinophagaceae bacterium | reverse complement strand
GTCGGTGGTAACGGATACCGTTACCGCTCCCACCGAAGAAGCAGAAGAACCAAAACCAACTTTTACAATTACAGGTTCTGCCGATGCTTATTATAAATATGATTTTGCAAAAACAAGAGCAAACACCTACACAAGCTTTACCGGCACACATAATAATTTTTCACTCGGCATGGCGAGTGTAAAATTTGAACACAAAGGAAATAAAGTAGGTGCTGTGCTTGATCTTGGTTTTGGTCCCCGCGCAAGAGAATTTGCTTACACCGATGATGGTATCACACAAGCGATCAAACAGCTTTATGTAACCTACTCTCCTGCTGACTGGCTCAAATTCAGTGCGGGTTCATGGGGAACACATGTTGGCTATGAGTTGCTCGATCCTCAATTGAATCGGAACTACAGCATGAGTTATATGTTCACCAACGGTCCTTTCTCCCACACAGGTATAAAAGCAGATATCACCAAAGGCAACCATGGATTCATGATCGGTGCATCCAATGCAACTGATTTCAGGATGGCGCCTGACGGTTATATCAATAAAAAATTTGTGATCGCACAATATAGTCTTGCAGCCAGTGATAATGTAAAAATTTACCTGAATTATGTGGGTGGAAAAAATCCGGACACTTCAAAGGTGAGCCAGTTTGATGCCGTGCTTACCGCTAAGTTGAGTGATAAATTCAATATAGGGGTCAATGGAACAGTGAACAGCACGCAATTCTGGGATGGGGCAAAAAATATTGATGGACAAAGCTGGTGGGGTTCTGCTTTATACCTCAATCTTGATCCCAGGCCATGGTTTGGATTGACACTACGTGGTGAGTATTTCAATGATGACAACCAGCTTAAGATGTTCTCATTTGCACCAGAAGGTGGAAGCATATTTGCAACCACGTTGTCTGCAAACTTCAAAGCCGGTGGTTTTACATTTATTCCTGAATTCAGGATCGACAATGCAAGCCAGGAAATATTTATTGATAAAGATGGTGCTGCAAAGAAATCATCGGGGAATTTTTTGTTAGCCGCCATCTATTCGTTTTAAAAACCCCCTGTCCCCCTTTGCTTCGCGTTGCTCGCAATGACGAGGGGTGAATTAGATAGATTTTTCTTTTTTCTAATCATCTGAAAAGATGAAGACGTCTAAAAAAAGAATTTTCTAACGATAAGTTGAGGCGAAAACAACTTAGGAGGTAATGAAAAGATAACACCGCTTGCATTCAACATTTTTAAAGAACCATGAACTTAGCCCTTTGTTAAATTCATCAACGTTCTTTTTATAATGGCAAGCAATCGTTGAGGCCTTCCGTGTCTACGGAGGGCCTTTTTTAGCCTCGAGCCCCTGACCCCTAAAGGGGAACTAAGATCGTGACAGTTCTCTCATTTATAAAATGTTTTGTAAATGAGTGTTGATGATTATGTAGTCGGCAATCCTACTACTATTGAGCTTCCGTTGCGACGCTCCATTCAGGTTCCTCTTCGCTATTCAACAATAGCGTCGCAGTTTACCCAGAGCGAAGCGAAGGGTCGCACTCTTGTGCTGCAACAATTCTATTGTACATAGTTTGTAGAGAAAAGGCATGCCTTGTCTCTACGAATAAACACACATCTGCTATTTGTTGTCCAAATTTTTCGAGTAGCTTAATAGTCCCAGACGAACAACAAATCCATAACCGGCCCCATCCTCCTTCTCCTTTCCAGCAAGGTAAGGAGCGGTTCTCCTGCCACAACTCCAAACTCTATCCCTTCCACTTCAACAATAGAATATCTGCAAACAAACAAAGGACTCTGCCTGCTAAGTTCCCCTTTAGGGGACAGGGGCTGTGATTACGCGGAATTACGTCCCGCATTTATAATCCCAAATGAACACCGCATCACCAATTTTTCATACGTGTCTTTTATTGGAGGATTGATCAATGCCTCCTCCATTTCTCTTACATGGATCATTGCGTATTGCTGTATGGTGAGCAAGGGTAATACAATTCTTTCCCTCATTTGAATTGATTGTTGTTCGATAGGATAATCTGCCATCAACTCCGACTTACCTGTTACACGGAATAGATATTGTCTTGTTAATTCATACTCCTCATAAATGATGCGCCATATCTCACCGAATTTGGGATGATCAGCAAGATGTGCAGTCAAAGGAAAAAATGATTTGTGCATTGCCATCTCGCAGTTATCAATAAGCGTCCTGAAGAATAATGAATCGGAATAAAGCTGTTTGATCTCAGCAAGCTTACCCTGTTGTTCTAATTTCTGCAAGGCAGCTCCCACACCAAAATAACCGGGTACATTTTGTTTCAATTGGCTCCAGGCACCAACAAAAGGGATGGCTCTCAGACTCTTTAATGAAAACTTAGATGAGGCACCCCGTTTTGCAGGACGACTTCCAATATTGGTATCGCTGTAAGACTTTAAAGGACTTGCATGCACTAAATAATCAACAAAATCAGGATGCTCCTTTAGCCGGGTATATGATTCAAAACTAATATCCGCCAATTGCTGTATCAAATTCTCTTCGGCCTCATCCAGGTTTGTTTCTTTATTCGCAAGGATCTCATTGGAAATTCCGGCATGGATCAGCTGTTCCAGGTTGTACTGGGCAGAGTCGACCGTTCCAAAATTTGAACTTACGGTTTGCCCCTGGATGGTTAGCTGAATTTCTTTGCTTGAAATATTTTTTCCCAGCGATGCATAGAACTTATGGGTCTTGCCACCTCCCCTTGCCGGCGGGCCACCTCTACCATCAAAGAATACAACATCAATTCCATGTTCTTTGGAAATAGCTGTCAACTCTTCCTTTGCTTTGTAAATACTCCAGTTGGCCATCAGGTAACCCCCATCTTTTGTGCCATCACTAAAACCAACCATGATCACCTGGTTATTGTTTCTTCTTTTTAAATGCTGTTTATATTCTTCATCATTGTACAACTTCTTCATGATCGAGGCGGCACCTTTCAGGTCATCGATCGTTTCAAATAAGGGTACGATATCAATATTCAGTTCTTCTTTTTGCCAGCCGCCTAATAAAAACAATCCGTAAACCTCCATTGCATTCAATGCACTGTTGCATTGGCTGATAATATAGCGATTGCATCCTTTTACACCATTGTATTTCTGGATCTGCTTTACAACCTGGACGGATTCAATTGTATCTTTCTGTATGGGATCTCCATTCAACAATGATTGATCAATTGGTTGCAGATTTGAAAGCACCCTGATCTTTTCATCTTCATTCAACGATGCGTAGTTTCCGGGGATCTCCTTTACCTTCCCGATCAATGACCCGATCACAGCTCCATGAATTGAACTTTCCTGTCTTATATCCAGCGAGGCAAAGTGCAACCCAAAGGTCTGGACCTTATTTTTCAGGTTATTGACAAGATGAAGGAAAAGACCATTGTGTTTATAATTTAAGATCTCCCTGATCTCGTTCAGTGTTTTCAATATTTCTTCCTGCGTGATATCTGTTTTCTGTCCCGGTACAAATAAATTATTGTAAAGTTTCCTTTCAAGATCGGCTAATAAGACATCCACGCCTTCAAAAGTCAGTCTTCTCTTTAATCTTCTTATTTCAAGATAATAGCACTTAATAATTCCTCCACGTAAAGCTTCTGCCACCTGTAAAGTCGTTGCCGCATTTACAAATGGATTCCCATCCCTGTCTCCACCCGGCCAGAAACCCAGTCCCACAACAGAATGTCCGTTTGGCAATGCATCGGCAAAATGCGATTTAAAGAAAGAAGCTATTCTTCCCGCTGCTGCATAAAAAACATTTTCCAGGTACCAGATCAGACTCACTGCCTCATCATAAGGAGTAGGTTTTTGATGTTTGAAGAACGGTGTCTTGCCAAGCTGCTGTAATAAAACATTTACCTGGCTGGCATTGTTCTCAGCTAGTGCCTTTGAAAGATCGTTGATGATACCAAGAACCGGCCCCGGATAAAATTGCGTTGGGTGTGCTGTCAATACCAGTCGCACAGTAAAGTCCTGTAGTTTTTCCGCCAGCTTCCCCTGCAATTTTTCCTGTATAACTTCTGATTCCAAATGCTTCAATGTCCCAATCCCATTCATATCATTCACCTCTCTGAATGAGGCATCTTCGAGGGCATCAAATAACACCACCTGTCTCTCGGCATATTGAACAAAGCGGAACAACAGGTCAAGTTTATCTTCTTCCTTTAAGGCAGAAGTGTGTTTGTTAAAAAATTCTTCAATGATCTGTTTTGGGCTTAATTTCTTTTTGAAACCCTCTTCACAAACGGAAAGAAATAATGAAAGCAGTATACCTGTCTTTTCAATACGATGAAAAGGCAGCGAGGTAAAAAGGCTATTGTAAAGTTGAAATTTAACGCCAACCAGATTCCTGAACCTGTCCAATGCCGCCGATGATGTGTTGCTCATTTGATCAATTCCGTTAAGTGATTTATTAATGCCGGCAAGCAGTGTTCCAAATTTAGGTCAAATTCACCTCACCCCTTCATGTCTCCGTTAATCGGAGTTCAAACCTCCCCTCTACTACTAAGGAGAGGGGGTGGAGGCATTTCCCTTTTGTATACCTTGTCGGATCTTCTGTTTCGTAGAGACAAGGCATGCCTTGTCTCTACGACAACCAATCAAAACATGTGCGAAATAATTGTCGAATAGACAATAAATCAAAAACGACGGGCGTGTCTTGTCTCTACGACAACCAATCAAAAACATGTGCGACATAAATTGTCGAATAGACAATAAATCAAAACCGACGGGCGTGCCTTGTCTCTACAATTTTTACCTCACCCCTTCATGTCTCCGTTAATTGAAGTCCAAACCTCCCCTCTCCTTAAGGAGAGGGGGTGAAGAACTTTACATTTGAAATGAATTCTCCTGGGGTGAGGTAAAAAAAAGGCCCTCCTTTTGAGGAGAGCCCTGTATAAAGAGATGTCTTCTTATTCTTATTCTTCCGTCTTCTCTTCCGTTGGAGCTTCCTCTGCTTTGTCAGCAGTTTTCCTGGAACGTCCGCGACGGGTTTTCTTTGTTGTTTCTCTTAGTTCGCCTTTACCCTTGCCATATACATCGTTAAAATCAACCAGCTCGATCAATGCTAATTCAGCATTATCACCTGGTCTTGCACCTAATTTAATGATACGGGTATAACCACCGGGACGACCACCGATTTTTTCAGCCACTGGTCCAAACAATTCAGTGATCGCAGCTTTGTCCTGCAAATGACTAAATACTACACGACGCTGGTGAGTAGTGTTTGTCTTTCCTTTTGTGATCAATGGCTCTACATAAACACGCAAAGCCTTTGCTTTTGCAAGGGTTGTCACAATTTTTTTGTGAGTGATCAACGCAATTGCAAGATTACTGAGCAACGCATCTCTGTGTGCTTTTGTTCTGCTCAGGTTTTTGATTTTGTCTCCGTGACGCATGACTTAAAATTTGAGATTTGATATTTGATATTAGATATTCTCAAATACAAACCGGTTATTAATATCGGCTATACCGTGTCAGGAATTATAGCCTTAATCTCCATTATTGCTGAATGAGATTATTAGTTATAAAATTGTTCAATATTGTTCTGAACGTTGAAGAGTGCCCCAAAGGGGCTCCTTCGGAGCGACCCCTTCTGCTTCGCTCCGCTCAGTGTCTGGGTAAACTGCAACGCTATTTGTTGAATAGCGAACAGAAACCTGAATGGAGCGTCGCAACAGAAGCTTAATAGTAGCACAACTGCCGGGTACATAATCACCAACATTCATTAAAAAATATCTCAATAAAAAAAGAACTGCTCAACTTAAGTTCCCCCGTCATTGCGAGCAACGCGAAGCAACGGGGGACAGGGGCTTAGAAATCATCCTTATCCAACCCCAGCTTACCTAAATCCATTCCGAACTGTAAGCCTCTTTCATTCAGCACCTGCTCGATCTCGGCCAATGACTTCTGACCGAAGTTGCGGAATTTCATCAGGTCTTCCTGCTCGTATTGAACCAGTTCACTCAAAGAATTGATCTTTGCAGCTTTCAAACAGTTGAATGCGCGAACGGAAAGATCAAGATCTTCAAGTGGTGTCTTCAATATCTTACGCAGTTGGAGCGTTTGCTCATCCACCAGGTCTTCTTTCTTCTCTTCTTTATTATCAAATGTGATATTCTCATCCGTGATGATCATCAGGTGCTGGATCAGGATACGTGAAGCTTGTTTTACCGCTTCTTCCGGGTGAATCGTACCATCGGTGGAAACTTCCATAATGAGTTTCTCATAGTCAGTACGCTGCTCCACACGGGTATTCTCAATTGTATACTTTACATTCTTTATCGGCGTATAGATTGAATCGATAGGAATATAACCCAGCGGCGCATCTTTTGGTTTGTTGTCTTCTGCCGGTACATAACCACGACCCTTACCCACAGTTAATTCAATATCCAGTTTTGCGGAAGAATCCAATGTACAGATCAGCAATTCAGGATTCATGATCTGGAAACTTTGCGTTCCTTCACCGATCATTGCCGCGATAAATTCGCTGCGGTTCTTGATCGACAACATGATCCTTTCATTGTTTACTTCATGATCAACCACTTTCTTAAAACGAACCTGCTTTAAGTTCAATAAAATTTCCACCACATCTTCAGAGATACCTTTAATGGTAGCAAACTCATGATCCACCCCATCGATCTTCACACCCACAATTGCATACCCCTCCAATGAACTTAATAATACCCGGCGAAGTGCATTACCAATCGTAACGCCAAATCCCGGTTCCAAAGGACGAAACTCAAATTGAGCTTCAAAATCGGTTGCCTTTTGTAAGATGATCTTATCAGGCTTCTGGAAATTTAAAATTGCCATATTATTTATTTGAGATTTAAAATTTAATATTGAAGCGAACTATAAACTTTCTTTTTATTCTTATTAGCCCAACTTCATTACTACTATTTAGCTTTTCTTGCGTCGCACTCTTGTGCGTTCGGTTCTCTATTCGACTTTCGACCTCACCCTCCATCATCTCCAAACTTTATCTCTTCCATTTCAACAATAGAACATATCCAAACAAATAAAGAACTATACCATCTAAGTTCCCTCCGTCATTGCGAGCAACGAAGCAACGGGGGACACGGGGTGTCTTATTTACTGTACAATTCCACGATCAGCTGCTCCTTAATATTCTCAGGAACACTTTCCCTTTCAGGATACGTAATAAATGTGCCGTGCATTTCAGTTGCATTCCAGTCGATCCAGCTGAATTTTGGATTCTTGTCTTTAAACTGGCTTGTAACCGATGCTCTTCCTTTGCTGCTTTCTTTGATGCCGATAACATCACCGGCTTTTAACTGGAAAGAAGGAACATTCACCACATCACCATTTACGGTAATGTGTTTGTGACTTACCAATTGTCTTGCGGCAGGACGAGAAGGAGCAATACCCATCCTGTAAATTGTATTGTCCAATCTTGCTTCCAAAAGCTTGATCAGGTTTTCACCTGTTACACCCTTGCGGCGAGCGGCTTCTTCAAAAGTTTTGCGGAATTGTTTTTCCAATACACCATAGGTGTATTTAGCTTTTTGCTTTTCGCGAAGCTGGAGTGCATATTCTCCTAAACTTTTTCTTTTGCGGGCAGCACCATGCTGACCGGGGGGGTTGCTGTTCTTATTCAGCCACTTGCCATTGCCCAGGATGGGCTCACCAAAAATGCGGGAAATCTTGGTCTTTGGACCATTGTAACGTGCCATAGTTTTTATTCATTTCCGCTTTTTAAAAACCGGTGAGCTGATCGTTGAAAGCGGTAAAAATTAATCAGTCACCCTTTGTTTAAATGAATCTTCTTGGCGATTCTTATGTTGAGTCGATAGTCGTGAGTCAATAGTCATTAGTAGGAAAATTAACTTACTATCGACTAAGGACTATGGACTATTGACTGTTAAACTCTTCTCTTCTTCGGCGGCCTGCATCCGTTGTGCGGAAGCGGCGTCACGTCTTTGATCATCACTACTTCAATACCACTTTGCGCCAGTGCGCGGATAGAACTTTCGCGACCGGCACCTGGTCCCTTAACATATACATCCACTCTTTTTAAACCGGCATCAAATGCAGTCTTGGCAGCGTCAGATGCAGCCAACTGTGCAGCATAGGGAGTGTTCTTTTTAGAACCTTTGAAACCCATCTTACCGGCACTGCTCCAGGAAATAACCTGGCCGTTCTTGTTGGTTAAGCTAATGATGAGGTTGTTGAAACTGGCAGTAATGTGTGCATCACCGTATGCATCCACTTTTACTATTCTCTTCTTGGCCGCAGCTTTTGCACTTAATGGCTGCTGCGTTTCTTTTGCTTTTGACATAATTTCTGTTCCGAGGTAATCTTTGTTTTTAATCATCCCGATCCCGGGATCTGAACCAACCCTCCTGCTGACCTTTTAAGCGATCCGGTATTGATTCATATTACAAGGTCCATATCAACACGCAATTGACCATTGCCAATCGCCCATTGACAGTTATTTCTTCGGTGCTTTCTTCTTACCAGCAACCGTTTTACGTTTTCCTTTTCTTGTACGGCTATTTGTTCTTGTACGTTGTCCACGAACCGGTAGCCCTTTACGATGGCGAAGACCACGGTAACAGGCAATATCCAACAAACGCTTAATGCTCATCTGGACCTCACTGCGGAGAGCACCTTCCACTTTCATTTCGTCATTGATCGTATTGCGGATCGCATTCAGATCATCATCACTCCAGTCGTTTACTTTCTTGTTACGATCGATACTATTCTTGTAGAGAATATATTTTTCAGTCGAAGGACCGATACCAAAGATATAGGT
>JAICPX010000028.1 GCA_025929635.1 Chitinophagaceae bacterium | reverse complement strand
TCTTATTTTTTGAATTTGTTTCACCTCCAGGATTCTATGCAATTTACGATGATTTAAGTTGGCCGGTTTCTGAGCTGGCCGGAAGTTGGCTTGCTTTGAGAGAACGTTAACAAATGGTCAGACGTGAGACGTCAAACTCAGTGCATTTCCTTTGTTTCACTTTTCACGTTTGACGTTTGACGATAGACGAATAGAATTACAAAAGATGAACGGAGCGTCGCAAGGGACGCCGATTAGAATTACTTTTGTTGGCTAAAAAATATTGAGCACCTCGATGAGACTGTTCCCCGAATCGGCATATATCCAATTGGAATTTGATAAAATAAAATCTTTGCTTGCGGCACATTGCAGGAGCGAATATGCAATCGGGAAGGCAGGGGAATTAAGGATACATACAAAGATTGAACTTATCGAAACGGAATTGCGGCAGAGTTTTGAATATAAACAGCTTTTGCAGAACAGCATTTATTTTCCCAACGATCCTGTTTTTAACTTATCAAAAGAATTGAAAATGCTGTCAATTCCCGGAGCCGTCCTTTCCGGTGGTGAGTTTATTGAAATAAGAAAGCTCGCGGAACTGATCAAAAATGTTTTTCGCTGGTTTGATGATGAACGAAGAAAGGCGTATAACGGGTTAGCAACGATCATTGAAGGCAGTTATTATGAGCAAGCGATCGCTCAAATGATCGACGATATCCTCCATGAGAATGGACATGTGAAAGACAATGCTTCAAATGAGTTGCAAAACATTCGAATGAATCTTTACCGGAAGCGAAATGAATTGAGAAGGGTTTTTGACAAGATCGTTGCTAAACTGAATAAGCAGGGCTACTTAGCCGATATAGAAGAAAGTTTTATGAATGGAAGAAGAGTTATGGCGGTGTATGCCGAACAAAAGAGAACGGTGAAAGGTATCCTGCATGGCGAGAGCGATAGTCGCCGGACATCCTTTATTGAGCCTGAAGAAACGATCGAACTCAATAACGACATTTACTCGTTAGAGAATGATGAGAAAAAAGAAGTGTACCGTTTATTGCGTGAATTGACAGCAAGACTTTCAATTTATACTTCATTGCTTTCCGCCTATCATTCCATCTCCGGCGAATTTGATTATATACGTGCAAAGGCAAAACTGGCGATCGATATAAATGCTGAGTATCCCTTAGTTGAAGACAAAGCGATAGTGCATTTAGAAAATGCTTTTCATCCTTTGTTGTATTTGTATAACAAAAAAACGGGTAAGCCAACGTTACCTGTTTCACTGAGCCTGGATGAAAAGAACAGGATACTCGTGATCAGCGGCCCAAATGCGGGTGGTAAAACGGTAACGTTGAAAACTGTCGGGCTATTGCAAATGATGGTGCAAAGTGGTTTGCTGGTGCCTGTTCATCCCTCTTCAAAATTTGGGGTTTTCAAACAACTACTAATCCATATTGGCGATACGCAGAGTCTTGAATTTGACCTCAGCACTTACAGTAGTCACTTAAAAAATATGAAACACTTCATGGAAGTGGCAAGCGGCAAAACATTATTTTTTATCGATGAATTAGGAAGCGGGAGCGATCCGAATCTTGGGGGAGCTTTTGCTGAAGTGATCCTGGAAGAACTGGTGAAGAGACATTCTTACGGGATTGTCACAACACATTACCTCAACCTGAAAGTGATGGCAAGTAAAACGCCGGGTATACTCAATGGGGCAATGGCATTTGATGAAAGGAACCTGATGCCGCTTTATAAATTGAACATTGGTAAGCCTGGCAGCTCATACACATTCGCAATCGCCGAAAGGATTGGGTTGAACAGATCTCTTATCGATCGGGCCAGGAGGATGGTGGATGAAGATCATTTCCGCCTGGATAAATTATTGAACCGGACAGAACAGGATCTTCATAATCTTGAAAAGAAGGAAAAAGAACTTCACCAGTTGATGAATGAGAACGAAAAATTGAAAAAGGAAATGAAGCATGTGATGGAACGGGAAAAACATGATCAACAGGTAGAACTATTAAAGCACCAGAACAAAGTGTCCGAAGACAAACTTGCTTATTTGAAGGAAATGGAAAGAAAGCTAAAGCAGATGGTCATCGACTGGAAAAAAGAAGAAGACAAAAGCAAGGTGATCAAAAATATCAGTGCCCTGTTGTTTAATAAACAGGAAAAGAAAGCGGCAAGTAAAATGCAGAAACAGCTGGAATCAAAATTTGTCGAGCTTGCCGGTGAGATAAAAGTTGGTGAAAAAGTAAAGATGAGAAAGGGTCACCAGGTCGGAGAAGTGATTGAAATAAGAGGGAAAAAGGCGGTTGTGAAAATTGGAGCGCTACCCATGCAGGTTGATATAAAGGATCTTGTTTTGGTAAAGCCAAAGGAAGAAGTGGTCAATAAAAAATAAGCACCCCGCTCTTGACGGGGCGCCTCGACCTGTGTTTTTAGTTGTTTACAAATTTAAAGACCGGAATGAATATAATTCTCCAGGTGGCTGATCGTTTCTTTTTGCTGTAAGATAGTTTCTTTTACCACATCGCTCATGCTTACGATCCCGGCCAGGCGGTTGCCATCAAACACAGGCAGGTATCGAATATTTTTATCAGACATCAGCAGCATGCAATGTTCAACAGTATCTTTTGGACTTACCGCCGGTAGATTGGTTGTCATGATCTCTGACACCATTGTATCTACTGAGCTTTTGTCCCTAAGCACAATTTTTCTTGAATAATCCCTTTCCGTGATGATGCCAAGGTATTCTCCACCATCCATTACTAATACGGAGCCAATATTTTTTTCAGCCATTATGTTCAATGCTTCCAGCACTTTGGTATCAGGCGCCACAGCAACAGCAGAAGCTCCTTTGCGTTCAAGAATGTCGGCGACTTTTCGCATAGTTGGTATGTTTTAAGTATTTGAAAGTTACATAAAAAGCAGGGGGCTGTCAAAACTAGTTATGTACACGTTTGGCAGCACAGTATCATTCCACCGTTTCCATCTTTCTGATTGATGATTCCCTGATCTGCAACTCCGGCGTCATGATCCTTTTCTCAAAATCCTTGATGGGTCTCTTGCTTTCTATCAGTTGCAATAACAACTCAGTGGCTGCCTTTCCCATTTCAAAAGCTGGTTGTCTTACTACAGTAAGCGGCGGATCGATAAGCTCTGCGATGTCTGTGTTTGAAAAACCAACCACAGATATATCATCCGGCACTTTTACTCCTCTTCTTTTTAAAGTCTTTAAACATCCTGTTGTCAGTTTATCACCGGTGGCAAAAATGGCATCGGGTTTATTTTTCTGAGTAAATAACTTATTGACCGCGTCCTCAATTTCTTCAAAGATCATTCCTCCATAGAAACAGTGCTGAATATAATTTTCATCCACCTTGATCCCATTTCTTATTAATGCTTCTTTGTATCCGGCCACACGTTCATGAGTGATTGACAGGAACTCAGAATTGGTAAGTACTCCAATTTTCCTGTGCCCGTTTCTCAATAAATGTTCAGTCGCGTCATAAGCACCTCTAAAATTGTCAACAATCACTTTGTGCGTATTTATCTCTTCAGTAATCCGGTCAAAGAAAACTATCGGCAATCCTTTGTTATGAAGGCTTTTTATGTGATTAAGATCGTTGGTTTCCGTTGAAAGCGAAATCAGTAAACCATCCACCGACCGTGAGGCCAGGTATTGCAGGTCTATAACCTCCCTGTCATAGGACTCCCGGGTTTGAGAAATGATAACGTTATAACCACGATCATAAGCTATTGACTCGATACCATTAATAACCTGCGAAAAAAAGTTATTGGCTATTTCGCAAACTACAACACCTATAGAACGACTTCTTCTTTCTTTCAGACTTAATGCAATGGGATTGGGTCTATAATTCAGTTTTTCCGCACAGTCAAGCACCAATTGTTTTGTTTCCGGGCTTATCTCATGACTATCCCTTAATGCACGGGAAACAGTGGAAGTAGAAATGCCAAGAGCTTTGGCAATGTCCTTAATTGTGACAGCTTCGAATTTCATACCGGCAAGTTACTTTAAAGATACGCTTTTAATCACTGTGTCAACCGAAAGCAGTTCTTATCGACAAAATAGAAAAAGCCGCACATACTATGTAATACCTGCAGCATTTCACCACTTCTATCACTCTTTTTTGTACCGGTGAACAGCTCAAATTTGCGTCATCGTTTTCGGGAACGATTGCGTAAATAAACACCTAACTCATTGATTGCAATGTGCTAAATACTGTTTAGCATTGAGTAGAATTTCGGCAGGACAGCACAGGATGGTACCGGATCTGCATAGGCAACTGACATTTTTCAAACTAACTAATTAAACAAAGCCATATGAAGTATCTTCTATTTGTTTTCTCATTCCTATCTTTTTCCATTTCACTATTTGCACAGAGTAGAGAGATCAAAGGACGGGTAACTGATGAAGACGGCGCTCCGTTGCAGGGTGTAAGTGTGGTAGCAGGAGACTCAAAAACAGGCGTGCAGACGGATAAGGACGGAAACTTTTCCATCACTGTTCAAGGCCCGGGTAATATCATTTTAAATTTTAGCTCTGCAGGATACAAGCCAGTAAGCTTAAGTACGGACGGAACAACTGTTTTATCAGTGGAGATGGAAAGAAACGTAACGTCTCTGGATGATGTTGTTGTTGTGGGTTATCAAACAATGAGGCGAAGAGATCTGCTTGCCTCAGTTTCTTCAGTTGGTGCCAGGGATTTAAAAGATATTCCGATCAATTCTGCCGCGCAGGCATTAACGGGTAGACTGGCAGGTGTTCAAATAACGGGAACTGAAGGATCTCCAGATGCTACTGCCGTTATCAGGGTTCGGGGCGGAGGATCAATTACACAGGACAATTCGCCCCTTTATGTAATTGATGGTATCCAGGTTGAAGATGCATTATCGGTCATTTCACCTCAGGATATAGCGGCTGTCGATGTACTGAAAGATGCGTCGGCTACTGCAATCTATGGTGCAAGAGGAGCGAATGGGGTAATAATAATTACCACAAAAAAAGGCAGGAATCAAAAAGCTACTTTAAGCTATAATGGATTTGTAGGAGTAAGTCAATTGGCAAATAAGCTTGACGTAATGAATCCATTTGACTTTGTGATGTTTCAATACGAAAACAGCAGGAGCAGCACCGCCGGTCAAAATAGCTTTCTGAACACGTATGGCACCTACCAGGATATCGAATTGTACAAATTTGTTCCCTTTGTTGATTGGCAGGAACAGATGTTTGGAAGAAATGCGATACAGCAAACACATAACGTTGCACTAAATGGGGGAAATGCATTTACCACTTACAATCTCAGCCTCACTTCCAATATGCAGGATGGCCTGCTGCTGGGTTCAGATTTTGACAGGAAGCTCATAAGTCTCCGGCTTGATAATAAACTGAATAACAGAGTAAATATTGGTTTCAATGCAAGATATAATTATACTACCGTACATGGTGCAGGCACATCGAATCCCGGTTCATCATCAACAAACAGATTGCGACATTCCATAAAGTATCGCCCATTCCTCGTTGGAGGGCAGGATCTTTATACCTATGATGACGATTATGCCGATGCAACAAATGCAAACAGTCTCCAATTGGTGAATCCAATTCTTTATAATGATGCTGAATACCGGAGAAACCTGACAAGTGTATTGAATTTATCGGCCGACGTAGAGATCAGGTTCACCTCATTCTTGAGTTTTAAATCAACAGCAGGATTTGATTTTACCGATATAAGAAGAGAAGCTGTAGATGATTCCATAACCGGCAACTCAAAACAAAACGGAAATGGGCTACCATTGGCAGGAATAGGCACTTCGAACAGGGTGACCATTAATAATTCAAATGTTCTTACATTTTCCAATTCGACACTGGATGGCAGCTTTAATAAAAAAAATAGAATCGTAGCGTTGGTTGGCCATGAGATCTATCAGAATCGCACAAGAGGTGAAAATATATTTTCAAGAAACTTTCCTTCAGGCATTGCGCCAAAAAAGGCGCTGGGGAATATGAATCTTGGAACGTTATATTTGAATCCTTCAGCTTTGCCTTCCTTTGAATTTACAAATCGTATTGTTTCGGTCTTCAGCCGTATCAATTATGATTATGATGGAAAGTACCTATTGACACTGACAACAAGGGTCGACGGTTCTTCCAAGTTTGCTGAAGGAAATAAATGGGATTATTTTCCATCAGTGTCTGCCGCCTGGAGGATCTCTAAAGAGAGGTTCATGGATGATGTCTCTGTTGTGAATGATCTTAAACTCCGTGCCAGTTACGGCGAAGCCGGAAATAACAGGATCGGTGATTTTCTTTATATAACACAATTTGTGACAAATAGCCAATATTGGCTGAATGACCAGTTGAATACCGCGTTTATTCCTGATGGTCTTGCTAACAAGAACCTTGTTTGGGAAAGAACAGTTTCCCGGAATCTTGGGCTTGATGTTTCATTTTTGAAAGGAAGAATTCAAGTGTCAGCAGATGTTTACAGGAACACAACTAATGATCTGCTGATCGCTGTGCCGGTGCCAACCTCTTCGGGTTATACAACCCAAATTCAAAATGTTGGTTCTACTGAAAATAAAGGCGTGGAGCTTCAGATCAGCGCAACACCGGTTGCAAAGAAAGATTTCACATGGAATGCCAACTTCAATATATCATTTAATAAGAATGAAATTACTGCATTAAGCACTTATCAGGATTCTTATCTGCAGGGATCAGGATGGGGCGTTGGAAGCACGCCTGCTGATTTTATTGTGAAAGTGGGTGAGCCTGTCGGCTCTATCAGGGGATTTATAACCGACGGCTTTTATACACTTAACGATTTTGATTATAATTCCGCAAACGGAACATACACCTTAAAGGCAGGTCAACCCACCAATCTCGGTGTTACCTCATTGGCGCCATATCCAGGAAGATTAAAGTTTAAAGATCTTGATGGCAATGGCATAATTGACGACGCGGACAGAACGATTATCGGAGTGGCGCAACCTGATCTTTTTGGCGGGTTAAACCAACAATTTACTTATAAAGATTTTGATCTGAGTGTGTTCCTGAATTTCCAGGTTGGAAATGATGTTATTAATGCGAACCGCCTTGAATTTACCAATGCTTATACACCTAATGCGAATATGCTTGCAGTAATGAATGGACGGTGGCGCTATATAAATGACCAGGGCCAGGTTGTAACAGACCCGGCGGAGCTGGCCAAGATAAACGCCAATGCCACGATCTGGAGCCCAAGCACCAGCAGTAATGCGTTCACTTTGCATTCATGGGCAGTGGAAGATGCATCATTCCTGAGGCTTAATAACATCACACTTGGCTATAATTTCCCGCAAGCAATAATTAAAAAAATAAAAGTACAAAAGCTAAGAGTATATGTAACTGGTAATAATCTTGCAATAATAACAGGATACAGTGGATATGATCCTGAAGTAAGCACCCGCAGGTCAACACCCGTTACTCCCGGAGTTGATTATTCAGCATATCCAAGGAGCAGGACATATATCGCAGGCGTTAATCTAACCTTTTAATTCTTTAAATACTTTGTATGAAAGTATCATTATTCAATAAACTTTTATTTATACCGGCGTTGCTGTTGGTAACAACATTGGGATTTAATTCCTGTAAGAAATACCTTGAAGTAGAACCGGTCTCTTCTTTTGGAGAAGACTATGTTTTTGGAAGCGTTACCAATGCAAAAACGGCGCTGATGGGAGTATATGCATCGTTAACAGGGGACCAGGGTTATGGGATCCGTGTCAGCATGTACTATCCTTACGATAATGATCTGATGATGGGGCAGGGGGGAACTCCTTATCCTGATAATGAACGCCGGGATATTGCCCACTTTAATGTAAATGCAAATAATACACAGCTGGCTGCGCCTTTCAACCAACTTTATGCAGGCATTGAAAAGGCCAACATCTGTATTTACAATATCCCCAAAATGAATGGGTATGCTAATTCAACCGAACTCAAAAGAATGCACGGAGAGGCACTTACACTTCGCGCAGTTTTTTACCAGGAGCTGATCCGTAACTGGGGTGATGTGCCCGCACAATTTCTTCCTTCGTCTGTAGAGACAGACCTTTTTAAAGCCAAAATGGACAGAGATACTATCTATGAGCAGTTGCTCGAAGATCTTGGGTTAGCGGCAACTCTTGTTCCCTGGAGAACCCAGGTAAACACTGATGAAAGAATTACCCAGGGCGCAGTGAGAGGATTACGGGCAAGAATTGCTTTGTATCGCGGCGGATATTCATTGAGAAGGAGCAAGCAAATGCAAAGAGGAAGTAATCATCAAATCTATTACAAAATCGCAAGAGATGAATGTGCAGCTATTATGCAAAGTAACCAGCACAACCTGAATCCAAGTTACCAGTCCGTTTTCAAAGACTATGTAGCAGGTAAACAAATAGAACCAAATGGAGAAGTGATTTGGGAAGTGGCGATGGGAGGCGGAACCAGCGCCTTAGGCGACAGCAAACTTGGATACTATTGCGGCCCCCGCGCAAATAACAACGGCAATTCTGCTTTGAGCATTTTACCAAATTATTTTTACCTGTTCGATTCTACTGATACGAGAAGAGATGTTGTATGTGCACCCTATTTTGTCGAGGCAAACGGCACTACCATCACTGCCCGTACGGGTCGTGGACTTGATATAATGAACGATGGTCTTTTCAGAAGGGACTGGATCCCCGGCGGGCTGACTATTGGACCACAGTATTTTGGAGTCAACTGGCCTATTCTTCGTTATTCAGACGTGTTGTTGATGTTTGCGGAAGCAGAGAACGAAATAAATAACGGACCTACTGCCGAAGGTAAAGCCGCTTTTGAAAAAGTGAGGTTAAGAGCCTATGGTGGCAATGCGTCGTTAATAGGAACAACACCATCGGACTATGCTGGTTTTTTTAATGCAATTGTAAAAGAAAGAGCTTTGGAATTAGGAGCCGAAGGCATTCGTAAGTACGATCTTATTCGCTGGAACCTGATGGCAACAAAGATTGCGGAAACAAAAGCAACTCTGCTGGCAATGTCAAACAGGCAGGCGCCGTATGATAATCTTCCG
Source organism: Chitinophagaceae bacterium (assembly GCA_025929635.1). Lineage (GTDB taxonomy): Bacteria > Bacteroidota > Bacteroidia > Chitinophagales > Chitinophagaceae > VBAS01. Next base: position 10,636 of record JAICPX010000028.1, on the reverse strand, counting down.
GATTATATGTTTTATCTGAATAACTCGCCAACTTTAACATGGGCAGGTTCTTTTTACAAGCCCAATGCTATTGGCAGTACTGCCCCACCTAATTATACAAGGGTAAACTGGGTAAGAAATAATATTGCTTCCACGATACTTACTTATTATGCTATTTCATTTACGCCAAATAAGAACGAGCTGTTGCCGATTCCACAGGCTTCACTTGACGCTAATCCAAAACTGACACAGGATTACGGTTATTAATAAATAAAAAGCCTAAACAACTTTAAATCATGAAAAGCTTAAGAAGAATATTCAAGAATAAGTTAGTCCTGGCGGGATTTATTGCTACTTTATTGCTCTCCTGCAATAAAGATCCGGAAGTTGAAGAAGTGAATTTACCCCGCTTGTTTACACCAACGGGCCTTCAACTTACAGTCGGACAAACCGAGGTAAGAATTCAATGGAATCCTACCCTGTTTTCGGAGAACAAAGATGTTCAGTATACGATAGAGATTTCAAAGGATTCAACTTTCCCGGCTGCTCCGGATTATACCAAAACCACAGATTCAACATTTGTAATTTTTACATACGCAGACATCGCGGTTCGGCAACGATATTTTGCCCGGGTAAAAGCAAATGCATCAGGTAGCAGTACAGAATCAAATTGGTTTGTATCCCCGCCTTTTACCATGACGGGCGAACAAATATTTACAGTGCCTGTTCCCGAAGCGGATATTATTGACAAAGCAGTTATTTTAAGATGGACGACAACACCGGGAGTTACAAAGATCGTGATAACCCCACCGGGAGGTTCACCATTGGACGTGATCATCAGTGCAGCTGATAATACTGCAGGATTCAAGCTGATCGGGAATCTCCTACCCGTAACCACTTATTCGGCTGAGATCTTCGCAGGCACAAGATCAAAAGGGCTGCTCTCGTTCACAACAAAAGCAACGATCGCTGGCGCTAACGTGATCGACCTGCGGGGAATTACCGGGAGGCCTTCTGTTCTTGCCGATACAATACCTATAATTCCCTCCGGCAGTATAGTAGTGTTAAAAAGGGGGTTAACCTATGATTTTACATCGACGACAAGCTTAAATAAATCGCTTACAATTTTAAGCGGCCCGGATTTTATTTCTGACCTGGCAAGCATTTTTATGGGCGCCAATTTCAATTTGACCGCTGGAGCCGCGATTGATTCGCTGGTGTTTAAAGATGTAAATATGTATAGCGACAACTACGCCGGGAAGTATATTTTCAATATCAACCAGGTAGGAACAATAGGAAAGGTGAAGTTTGAAAATGTCCGGGGTCACCGTTTTCGCGGGTTCTTCAGAATGCAAACCGGGGGTGCAGGCACTAAAGTAACTGACCTGATCATCGACAATTGCATTATTGATAGCTTAAGAGATTTTTCACTGGTCAATACCAACAACTCAAATACCGTGGCGAATATAATGGTAACGAATACCACCCTTTACAATGCCAGGAAAGTGATCGATCACAGGAGTCCCGGTTCGAATTCTATAAAATTTGAGAATTGTACATTTAATAATTTACCAGGCGGCGGCGCCGCAGGCGGGGTGGGCGGCTTTTATTTTATTGACCTGGGAACACAGAATTCAGCCACACCTATTGTGATCATGAATTGCATCTTTGGTAAAACATTTAACGAGGGACTCGGTGATGATGCCAGGGGGATACAGGCCGGCGCTGCGACAACTGTATCCGTCACCAATTCATACCAGACCGCAGATTTTATTTCTACAAATCCGCTTTTCCAGATACCCGGCCTTATACCTTATTCGGGCACTTCTTTTAATTTATATACGGATCCGGATGCCGGTAATTTCAAATTAAAAGATCCCGGTTTTGCCGGCAATGGCAACGCAGGTGATCCGCGTTGGTATTGATTGTAAAAAATAATTTCCAATTTTGAATAAGGCTGCGGAAAAGCAGCCTTATTTGTGAAAGAAATCCAAATTGAAATGTGCCTTAAGTTGTTGCTCCTGATCATATCCGGTTATCTTTTGTTGGGTTGCGTCAATCAAAAATTAAGCGGACCCGAAAAGACGGCGAATGATAAAGATATTCCCATTGCCTTCCCGGGTGCTGAAGGTTATGGAAAATATGCATCAGGTGGACGGGGCGGAAAGGTTCTTACCGTTACGAATCTTAATGATGACGGCGAAGGCAGTTTTAGAAAAGCAGCCACCGCAAATGGACCAAGAATCATCGTGTTTGCAATTTCGGGTATTATTCATTTGAATTCACCCGTAACAATAAAAGCAAATGCAACGATTGCCGGACAAACAGCTCCGGGTGATGGAATTTGTATTGCAGATAAATCGGTTGGACTTGGTGGAGATAACATTATTATACGCTATATCCGTTTTCGCTTGGGTGATAAATGGCAGAGACAGGCCGGCCAGGTAAATGGCAGTGGAAGTGAAGACTCATTTAGCGGGATGGGAAAAAAACACATTATGATTGATCATTGCTCATTTAGCTGGAGTAATGATGAATGTCTTTCTGTTTACAACGGCGACAGTACAACATTGCAATGGAATATAATTTCCGAACCACTGAATTATTCTTATCATTTTGAGACAGGTGATAAGGACTGGGAGCGGCATGGCTATGGTGGTATTTGGGGTGGCCGGCATTTAACCGCACATCACAACTTATTTGCTCATTGCAATAACCGGAACCCGCGATTTAATGGAAACAGGCAGGGGATACAGGAGTTTGTTGATTACAGTAACAACGTAATTTATAACTGGGGCAGTAATAATATTTATGCAGGTGAAGGTGGCCGGTATAATATCGTCAATAACTATTTTAAATATGGGCCATCAACAAACAAGAATGTGCGGTTCCGGATAGTTAACCCTGGCAGAACTGAATCTATTCCATTTGGTAAATGGTATGTAAATGGAAATTATGTGGATGAAGCAAAAGATGTTTCAAAAAATAATTGGTTAGGGATAGTGATGGGCAATGGCGGAACGGAAGCAGATAAAAAAAATGCAGTCATTGAAAAGCCACATCCGGCTGATGAAATCAACAGACAAACAGCAGAAGCGGCATTTGAATCGGTATTGAACAATGCCGGCGCCAGCTACAGGAGAGATACCCTGGATGAAAGGATCATGAATGATGTAAGAAACCGTACCGGTTATATAATTGATGTGCAGGGTCGTTACCCGCATCATTCACCATTTGAGATAACCATAAATGCATGGCCTGCATTAAGATCGCTCCCGGCTCCTGCTGACAATGATAATGATGGAATTCCTGATGATTGGGAGCGGAACAATGGATCAAATCCAGCTGATGCATCTGACGCCTCAACAACTTCGTTACATAAGTATTATACCAATATTGAGCTCTATATAAACAGTATTGTGGAATGAGAAAACTAGTAGTATCGTTGGTCTTATTGTTGATGGCTTATACTTTGCCAGAAAAAAAGAATATCACTCTTTGGCTTTGCGGCGATAGTACGATGAGCATTAAAGATAAAAGAGCATATCCTGAAACGGGATGGGGAATGCCTTTTGTGTACTTCTGGGATTCGACCGTTGTTGTTGAGAACCTTGCCAGGAATGGTCGAAGTACAAGTTCATTCAGGAATGAAGGGCTTTGGAAAAAAGTAGTAGACGGAGCAAAGGAAGGGGATTATGTTTTTGTTCAGTTTGGCCATAATGATGAAGTACCGACCAAGAAAACTTACACTACAGAAGTTGAGTTCAAAAATAATCTGAAGCAGTATGTTGCTGAAGCAAGAGCTAAGAAAGCAATTCCAATCTTATTAACCCCTATGGCAAGAAGGAGTTTTGATTCCACTTCCGGAAAGGTCAAAGGAACACATGATGTATATGCACAGATCATTCGAGAGGTAGCAAGACAGGAGAAAGTTGTTTTATTCGATATGGACAAATTAACTCAGCAATTGTATCAGCGATTCGGTGCTGAAAACTCAAAACTTTTGTTCCTTCACTTAAAGCCCGGTGAACATCCCAACTATCCTGGGGGAAAGGAAGACAATACGCACTTCAGCGAATTGGGGGCAAGACTGGCTGCTCAACTGGTATTGGATGAAATACGAACCCGGATTGCGGAACTTTCAGAGAGAATTGTCAAACCTGTAGCAAACCGATCATGAAAAAATTAATAATATCATTATTTGCATTTCTTGCAATTTCATTTTTCACAAAAGGGCAAACAGCCAACCCCGGGCAATACAAATATGTATTTACAGTTGCAAAGGATGGAACGGGAGACTATTCCAATATCCAGGATGCAATTAATGCAATGAGGGGCTACCCGTTGGCGCCGATTACATTATACATTAAGAATGGAGTATATAATGAAAAAATTGTATTGCCTCCGAACAATACTGATGTGACATTCGTTGGTGAGAATGTCGACAGTACAATTATCACCTGGAATGATTATTCGGGAAAGGGCAGACACACGACTTTTAGCTCTTATACAGTAAAAATCTCAGGCAATCGATTTCGCGCAGAAAATATCACTTTTGAAAATAGTGCCGGGCCGGTGGGACAGGCTTTGGCATTGTACGTTGATGCGGATAAAGCCGTGTTTAAAAACTGTAAATTCCTCGGCAACCAGGATACGATCTTCACCGGAGGCGAATATGCCAGGCAATATTTCTCAGATTGCTATATTGAAGGAACGACCGATTTTATTTTTGGTCCCGCTACGGCAGCATTTAAAAATTGTACGATCAGGGCAAAAGCAAATTCATACATTACTGCCGCAAGTACTACTCAAGGAAAGGAATTTGGTTATGTATTTCTTAATTGTAAGATCATTGCAGATCCATCAGTTTATAAACTTTACTTAGGAAGACCGTGGAGAGCTTATGCAAAAACCGTTTTTGTCAATTGTGATTTGCCAAAAGCCATAACATCGGAGGGTTGGGATAACTGGAGCAATCCCGAAAATGAAAAAACTGTTCTTTATGCAGAATATAAAAGCAGGGGCAATGGAGCAGCACCTGGTAAAAGAGCCAGGTGGTCAAAGCAATTAAGCGATAAGCAGGCACAACAATATGTGCTGGCAACTATTTTTTCTTTTTCTTCAAATGATAATGAGCCGGGAAACTATTGGTTTTCGGAGTCAGTAAAAAAATTTGATCATCAGGCATTCGCGAAGAAAAAACAACAGGTAATTTCATTATACAAAATTGTTCCGAATAATAAGCCGGTTGTTGATAAGGAATATGCTGCCACAAGAGATAATGTGACCCGGATTGCGAAAGTGAGTAATCCATCATTGACAGTTTTTAGAGCAGAAAAGCCAAATGGCAAAGCAGTGATCATATGTCCCGGAGGTAGTTATTCCATACTTGCTTTTGACAAAGAAGGAACAAGGGTCGCCGAAGATTTCAATAAATGGGGTATTACCGCTTTTGTTTTAAAATATCGACTACCCGATGATTCAATAAATATTGACAGAAGCCTGGCCCCATTACAGGATGCACAACAGGCAATAAGGCTTGTAAGAAGTAATGCCAAAGAGTTTGGTATTGACAGGAACAAGATCGGCATCATGGGTTTTTCCGCCGGCGGACACCTGGCATCAACGGCTGCTACTCATTTTAATATGAAAGCAGATCCGGCAATTAACGATACGGTATCTGTTCGTCCTGATTTTGCCATACTCATTTATCCGGTCATAAGTTTTGACAGCACATTCGGACACAAAGGATCACGAAACAACCTGGTTGGAGCAAATGCGTCAAAAGATGTCATCGATCTTTATTCAAATGAATTGCAGGTTACATCAGCAACACCTCCGGCATTTTTAGTTCATGCAGGAGATGATGCAACCGTGCCGGTTGAAAACAGCATTCGCTTTTACCAGGCATGTATAAAAAACAAAGTGCCCGCTGAAATGCATATCTATCCAACCGGCGGTCATGGCTTTGGTATGTACAACCGAACAACAGATGATAGCTGGATGGAGAGATTGAGGAATTGGTTAAGTAAATTGTAACCGGATATTCGATACCTGATATCAGATCTTGGCCACCGGCCCGGAGTCTGTTTCAAAATGGAACGTTATGATCTAATTTAGGCTTCCAGTATCCAATATCCAGTATCCAGTATCCAGTATCTAGTATCCAATATCAAATACTCGACAATAATCAACCAGTATGCAAGCAATCAATACAGCTTTATGTTCTTTTGGAATGAGTGGTTGGGTTTTTCATGCACCGTTTATTACCACTAACCCGGGATTTAATTTCTACGGAGTTTGGGAAAGAACAAAAAACCTGGCTAAGGAAAAATATCCTTCAGTAAAAACATTCAGTACGCTGGAAGAATTGCTGGCTGATAAAAATGTTGAATTGGTAATTGTTAATACACCTAGTGTTACGCATTATGATTATGCGACACAAGTGATCCGGGCAGGTAAACATTTAATAGTTGAAAAACCATTCACAGCTACGGTTGAACAGGCAGAAGAATTAATTGCTTTAGCGGAAAAGAAAAAGGTAAAACTCTCAGTGTATCAGAATCGTCGTTATGATAGTGATTACAGAACGGTAAAGAAAATTCTGGACCAGGGATGGTTGGGAAATATTATTGATGCGGAGATCCATTATGACCGGTATGTGCCCGAGTTGAGTTATAAGGTTCACAAAGAAACGCCAACACCAGGGGTTGGATGTTTATACGATCTCGGTTCACACTTAATTGACCAGGCAATACAATTGTTTGGAATGCCGATAGCAGTATTTGCTGATATTGCTACTAATCGTCCCGGTTCTAAAGTTGATGACTATTTTGACCTGAAACTTTTTTATACAAATCACCGGGTTACGTTAAAATCGAGCTATTATGTAAGAGAACCAATGCCGGGTTACCAGATCCACGGCACATTAGGCTCATTTATCAAACATAAAACTGATGTGCAGGAAACGGACCTGCAGGCACATAAAAAACCGGGTGGAAATGAATGGGGAGTTGAACCGGAGAGCCAGAAAGGATTATTACATACAGAAAAGGATGGTAAAGTGATCAAAGAATATATCAGGTCTGAAAAAGGGAACTATGGCGACTATTATGATGCGGTATATGATGCGATCAGGAATAATAAGAAGGTGCCTGTCTCCGGCGAAGATGGAATGAAAGTGATCCAGGTAATTGAAGCAGCAATAAAAAGTAATAAGGAAAAAATGGTAATCGAGTTATAGTGTTTTTTACGAGCAATGAGTTTACCACATAGACGCATAGTACACATAGACAAGACACACATAGATTTAAATACCTATGTGAAAACCTATGTTTCTATTTGCCGATGTGGTTCAAAAAAAATCCTGGGGATTATATTCATACTTTTTGCTGCGAAAACTATTACCGCTCAAGACATTTCTAAAGTCTGGCTGGCAGATAATGGTGATGGCACTTATAAAAATCCGGTCATCAATGCAGATTACAGTGATCCGGATGCGATAAGGGTGGGAGATGATTACTACATGGTCTCTTCAAGCTTTATTCATATCCCCGGTTTACCGATCCTTCATTCAAAAGATCTTGTGAACTGGAAAATAATTGGACATGCCTTAAAGAAGCAACCACCGTATGATGTCTATGATAAAGTGCAACATGGTGCCGGCGTTTGGGCGCCATCGATACGTTATCACAACAATGAATTCTATATCTATTATCCCGATCCTGATTATGGTATTTATTTAGTGAAAGCAAAAAACATAACCGGCCCCTGGAGTGAACCATTGCTTATTGAAGCGGGTAAAGGTTTGATTGATCCCTGTCCATTATGGGATGCTAATGGTAAAACTTATTTGGTGCATGCCTATGCGGGCAGTCGTGCAGGCATCAAGTCGGTCATTGTCGTAAAAGAAATGAACAAGGAAGGGACAAAGATCATTGGCAACGCAGTAATGGTTTATGATGGACATGAACTTGATCCAACCATTGAAGGACCTAAGTTCTATAAGCGAAATGGATGGTATTACATATTTGCCCCGGCCGGTGGTGTAAGCACTGGCTGGCAGACAGTGTTAAGAAGTAAAAATGTGTACGGACCTTACGAAAGGAAAGTCGTGATGGACCAGGGAGCAACCGCAATCAATGGCCCGCACCAGGGTGCATGGGTGACAACACAAACAGGGGAAGACTGGTTTCTGCATTTCCAGGATAAAGAAGCTTATGGAAGAGTCGTGCACCTGCAGCCAATGAAATGGATCAATGACTGGCCTGTGATTGGAAACGATGGAGATGGCGACGGGAAGGGAGAGCCCGTTCTTGTTTTTAGGAAACCAAATGTTGGAAAACAGCATCCAAAGTCAACAGTTCAGGATAGTGATGAGTTTAATGAAGTTAAATTTGGATTGCAATGGCAGTGGCAGGCAAACTCAAAAGAAGGCTGGGCCTACACAACGCCAAATGGTTCTTTGAGAATGTTCTCGGTTTACCAAAAAGATTCAACCGACAATCTGTGGGCTTTTCCGAATATACTTGGTCAAAAATTTCCTGCAGATGAATTCATGGTAACAGTTAAAGCTGATTTCAACTTAAAGCACAATGGGGAAACTTTCGGGCTGGTTATTGTGGGAACTGACCTTACTTCGCTATTTGTGTGGAAAAATAATAGTGGGTCATATGTTTCCAGAGGTTCCTATGGTAGCAAAGGAGAGAGTGGGCTTGCTATAGATTTTCCCGATTCAAAAGTTGACCGGACACTTTATATGAGGATAGTTGTGACAAAAGGAGCTATGTGTCAACTTTATTTTAGTAAAAACGGGAGCGATTTTATAGAGGCCGGTCCAACATTCACTGCTAAACCAGGCCGGTGGGTGGGAGCAAAGATCGGAATGTTTTGTACGAGAACGAATATCACTAATGATGCTGGATTTGCGGATATTGACTGGGTCAGGTTTGAAAGGGTTCAATAACTGGTTTTGTATTTCTCACAGCTTGCACAGATTTTCACAGAATTTTCCGTGTAAATCCGTGAAATCTGTGAGATAAAACTATAAACTTCGATAAACACGATTTGCTATGGAAAGAAGAAAATTTATTCAATACACATCGGTTGCTGGTGCAGCGATGGCATTACCATCATTAAAACCTTTTGCCAATACAAACACTGCAAAAATAAAATTGGCGCAGGCAGGCGCGGGTCATCGTGGCTCAGGGTTTTGGGGTAAGGGCCTGCTGGATACTTTTAAAGATCAGATCGACTATGCAGGAGTGTATGATCTTAATCCCGGCCGCTCCGGGTATGCGAAAAATCTATATGGAGGCAACTGCAAGCAATATCTCGATTTTGATAAAATGCTTGATGAAACAAAACCGGATTATGTGATTGTGACCACTGTTGATTCAACTCATGATGAATACATCGTAAAGGCGCTCGACAAGGGTTATAATGTTATCACAGAAAAGCCATTGACGACCGATGAAACAAAGCTGAAAAGAATTTTGGATGCTGAAAAAAGATCGGGTAAAAAAGTGATCGTTGCTTTTAACTATCGCCACAGCGCACATAATTCAAAACTCAAAGAAGTATTGTCAGCGAACCGGGTAGGAAAGATCACTTCAGTGGATTTTCATTGGTACCTGAATGTTTATCACGGTTCCGATTATTTCCGTCGCTGGCATGGCCTCATGGCCAAAGGCGGATCATTGTGGGTACATAAGGCCACGCATCATTTTGATCTGTTGAACTGGTGGTTAAATAGCGAGCCGGTACAAGTAAGTGCTTACGGAAGTCTTGAGCATTATGGAAAAAACAATTCGTTCAGAGGAACAAAATGCCGCGGTTGCGAACATAAACCAAATTGTAAATTCTATTGGGATGTCAACAGGGATAAACGTCTTGTCGATCTGTATGTCAAGAATGAACATCATGACGGGTATTTCAGAGATGGTTGCGTGTGGCGAAACGAGATCGACATTTATGATAAAATGAGTGCACAGATAGTTTATGCGAATGGGGTTATTGCGAATTATTCATTGACAACCTATTCTCCCTATGAAGGCTGGAAGATCGCTTTTAACGGAATGAAAGGAAGAATAGAAACATGGGAGGACATACCGTACCTGGATAAGATGGCTGTTGACCAGGCCAATCGCCATGCAACAGAAATGAGTAATGATGATAAGGCGGCAAAAAACGATTTCCGCCAGATTATGGTGATGGATAATTTCTCCAAAGATTATGAAATGATCAATACACCAAAGATAGCCGGCGGACATGGTGGCGGCGACCAGGCAATGCAACGGAGGATCTTTGTTGATAAAAACGATAATCCTCTCAACGTAATGGCTGGCACAAGAGACGGTGCAATGAGCATATTGATCGGTATTGCAGCGAGAAAAAGTATCAAAGAACAAAGACCGGTAAAGATATCTGAGCTGACAGATTTGGAGCCAATGGCCAATAGGTTTTAGTACCCTTGCGAGGCCGATAGTTAAATGAAATATTCAATCGTGATAAAGCAAGGCCGAAGCAATCTCCGCCCATTGAGGAGTTCACTTCGCCACGGTAACTTTCCGGATTAGTGAAAGATTCTCCCGTGACTCGTGAGGGGGCCGAAGCAATCTCCGCCCATTGAGGAGTTCACTTCGCCACGGTAACTTTC
>JAICPX010000047.1 GCA_025929635.1 Chitinophagaceae bacterium | reverse complement strand
CCGTCTCGCCTCAGGCCAGACGGCTTTTTGTTGCTATCTAAGTATGCCCCTGCTCTATTTTCTTATGCTGACATCATGGTAGTTAAGTTTTTTTTTCCAGGAACCAAATTGCTATACTTAACCATGCAAGGCCAAGGCAGAAGCCGGCGATCACGTCACTTGTGTGATGAATTCTCAAATAAATCCTGCTGGACCCGATCAGGAGAGAAAAAAATATAAACAGCCCGGCCAGGACAAATTTATACACGGGTTTTATTTCAGATTTCCATACCAAATACGCAAGCAACCCATAAAAAATAAATCCAAGACTTGCGTGACCACTGGGGTAACTGTAATTCTCAAGGGGTTCAATTAATGGGTCCAATGGCCTTGCCCGCCTGAACAGTTCTTTTAAAAATGTTATAAAAAGAGAACTGGTAATCGCGATCGTTGCGATTTCCAATGCAAACAAATTATTTCTTTTTATTAACCAGTACCACAGCACCAGCAATATATAAGCGATAAGTAAGAATCTTGCTGACGCAAAAAATGTGATGGAAGCCATTATTCGGGTAAGCGTGGAACTTTCAATTTCCCTTGTTATAAATGCGGACGTTCTTTTATCCAGGATATCATCCTGTTCTCCGAATAATTCATGCACAATCAAACCACATAAATAGCCCACAATAAGAAAAAGGACAAGTAGCACCAAAAGCTTTAGCGGCCATTTACTGATAAATTGCCTGGTCTTTTTATTTTTCATTGATCAAATAATAGCCGGATGATTGTATTGCATGGATGATTTCAACAACCCTCATGCCAACAAGTGCAGGATAAACCCGGACGATATCTAATTATTTAATCTTTTTTCCTTCCACTTTTTCTCCGCCCTGGTATAAAACGAGATGACTAATCTTATTATCGGCACCTTTAAAGAATTCGAGCTGGGCATCCACCACTTTCAGAAAGAACCGATTCTCCGATTCAGGAAATATTTCATTCTTAGCCTGGCCGGTGGCTTGTGCAAATATTCTGTCATCTTCAACCGTAACAGTGATGATAAATCCTGGCATTAGCTCATATTCGCCGGCATAACCCGTCAGGATTGCTTTGTCTACTTTTTTTTCAGCTTTCTCAGCAGGAATTGGCGTGTTGGTTTTTATCCAATCACTGTTTTCCGTCCGGCTCCTGTATTCCAGTTTTTCGATCTTGCCGGATTTATCTCTGACAAATTGAATGGTGATAAGATCATTGCTTTCAAAAAAGAATTTATCTTTTTGATAGGGTATGATCCTTAATTGTGTTCCACTTGCACGCTGCGATGTCAATTTGTTACCTTCGGCCCGAATGACCCTTTGCTCTCCATCTGGTGCTTCATACACGCCGGCATATTCTTTAACGGCAACTGCATCTATTACTATTTCCTTATAGTTATAAGGTTTATTGATGGTAAGCGCCGCCATCCTTAACACCATGTTGTCGGGAGAATTGCAGGTGCAATTGGATAGCACAGCAACAAAAACATCTTCAGCAGGTAAATAAATCGCATCAGTGAGAAATCCATTGATACCACCACCATGTTCTATTGCGGTGCTACCCTGGACGGGATTAACAGCCCAACCATAACCGTAATAGGTGGACTTTCCCGTACTAAGCTTATAAGCAGTAAAGGCTTTATCCAACCATGTTTTGGACAAAAGCTTATGACTATGGAGGGCCTGGTTCCATTTCCATAGATCTTCAACTGTTGAAATAAGTGAGCCTGCCGCATAAGGAAGCGTCATGCTCAGGTAATTTGCATTCTCATATACATCATTATTCTCCTGGTAACCTTTTGCACGGTTTTTAATGATACGGAGTTCATTCCCATAGCCCGAATTTGTCATGCCTGCAGGAATAAAAAGATTTTCTTTTACATACTCTTCGTAGGATTTTCCCGAAACTTTTTCAATAATATAGCCAAGCAGGATATAAGCGGAGTTATTATATTTCCATCTGGTTCCGGGAGCAAACTCCATTTTTTCGTTCTTAAACACATCAATAATCTCTTGTGGCTTCATATCTTTTCGCATCATCGATTCGAAAACTGGCATGCCCGTATAACTCTTAATGCCTGAAGTATGCGTGAGCAAATGCTCAATCGTAATTGTATGGCCCTGCGTGGGATAGTCAGGGATGAATTTTCTGATATCGTCCTGCAATGAAAGTTTGCCTTTCCCAGCCAATTGAAGGATAGCAACCGCTGTGAATTGTTTGGTGATGGAACCAATGCGAAAGATCATATCGGAATGCATAGGTACATTTAACTCAAGATCAGCCATGCCAAATGCTTTTTTGTAGATCACCTTGCCTTTCCTGCTTACAAGAGCCGTTCCACCGGGCCCATCAGGCTTGAATAGCTTATTTAGCATGGAATCGAATGTGGCGAACAACTTCCTATCCCCTGGAGTCTGCGCCATTGAGGCAAGTGAAATGGAAAGAAAAATAAATACGGTGGCAATTTTCTTCGTCATGTTTTTGAATTTGTGAAGTTGGGTAAGTTACAGTATTTACGCAACCCCCGTCGCTGAAAAAATAAGGACTACTTTTATCCTCCCTTTTCTTAAAACATCAATTTAAAACAATACTATGAAAATAGGATTCATTGGTCTTGGCAACCTGGGAACAGCCATTGCAGAAAACATTTTGCAAAAGCGCCGGCAACTCTTTGTATATAATCGTACTGCATCAAGAGCCGAACCTATCATCGCGAAAGGGGCTGTTTTTTGCAGCAGTATTAAAGAGCTCTCATCAGCATGTGATATCGTTTTCAGCATGGTTTCGGATGATGCAGCACTCAACCATATAACTAGAGGCAATGATGGTATTGCACAAAATTTAAGAACTGGTGGTGTTCATATTTGCATGAGCACAATCTTGCCTGCAACAGCATCGCAGCTGGCGGCCATTCATGACCAACACAACAGTCATTATATCGCGGCTCCCGTTATGGGACGACCCGAGGCAGCTCGTGCAGGTAAATTGAATTTTCTTGTATCGGGAAAAGGAGATATTGTTGACAACATAAAGCCATTGCTTCAAGACGCCGGTGCCGCCGGTATTTGGGAATTCGGCAACGATGTGGCTGCAGCAAACGTTGCAAAACTCTGTAACAACTCTCTCATAGTTTCCGCTATCGAATCCATAGCAGAAGCAATGAATCTTGCAAAAAAAAGCGGGATCGATACCAATACATGGATCAATATGATCACCCAATCCATTTTTGCTGCCCCTGTTTATATTAATTATGGAAATATCCTGGTCAGGGAAATGTATCAACCAGCCGGGTTTACTCTCCGGCTTGGATTAAAAGATGTGAATCTTGTCATGGAACAGGCCCGTGAAGTAAATGCGGACATGCCGATCGGTCAATTAATGCAAAAAAGATTTAATGATGGCATTGCGGGTGGGCTTGGTGATCATGACTGGACCGCGGTTGCCATGCTCCTGAAATAAAGTATAACCGGTAAAAGCATTATTCGCACAAATTAAGATCTACTCAGGGAGCATTTTCCCCAAGTAAACCCCTATTTGCTTTTATAACATAAAGTAGTATTTTGTTTACCTCTATCCGGAGATTCTCCCATTAATCGTTTTTTTGACAGTACCTATGAAAGCATTTTATTTTATTACCGGAGTTATTTTTGTTATTGGTTGCACAAAACCGCCCGGTCAGCATAACGAAGACAAATCAGGAGATGATCATTCAATCTCCAGCTTTTCGCAATATTCAAGTTTTAAGATCCGGCAAGGTGCACACTATTGTGACCAGAATACTATCAAATCGGTGAGAACATCCGAAATGAAATTTCTCGTAAAATTTGACAGCTCGGCTATTTATCAAACGCTGGATCCCGAGAACCAATACGACATCAATAAGCTTTGGGGCTTTAGTGAAGACACCGATAACCATTATAATAGTGCCCGTATCGGGTGGTCCTGGAACAATGAGGCATTGCGCTTATATGGTTATGTTTATGCCAACGGCATTCTTAATTACCAGGAGATTACTCCTGTTCCGATCGGCTCCGAGATTACATGTCGCATTAAACCTGCCGCTAATACTTATCTTTTTAATGTGAATGGTGTGAGTATTAGTCTACCGCGAAGCCTGTCCACTTCAGAGGCAATTGGCTACCAGCAATACCCCTATTTTGGTGGTGATGAAGCTGCTCCGCATTTGATAACGATCTTAGTAAAGAGTTTATAAAATTCATGGCGGAGAGAAACTCAAAACCAGGCCTAACGCCTGCACATGATTCACGATTTCTCAGGAAAGGCTACCACTCATCAAATAAAAGTTAAATGACGATGAAACCAGGTTCAATAACTACAAATTGCAGTTATTTTACAGCCCTAGAATTCATAAAACAGAAAGTATATGCCAACAACCACATGTGAAATCGCCGGTAATTCATACCAGCTGGATTATACCAAATTAAATTCAAAACGGGGAACCTACTATTTTGGAAAGATCCATAGTGATCCTGTCACTGGTTTTGCCTTTACGGCACTTACTGCCGGCGGTCATGAATTTGACGATAGCAGGGAACCCATGCATCGGCAAGAAGCGATTGTAAATGCTATCAAAACTCATGAAGCGGGAATAACCGTATAGGCTGCTCGTTAATGTTGAAGCTCCTCTGCCACGTCACTAAACACCTTTCGTCCTTTCAAACTGCGGTTTGGTATAACGCTTTTCCTTGTGCATAGCGTGGTTTTTAGGTTTGTGCCGATAAATCAATTTCTCAACTGGCAAACCTAAATTTAAAACCATGCGACTGTTATTTTTACCCCTGTTAATTGCAACCACTACCGTCATTCACGCTCAACAGATCAGCGGTAATGCAAAAGATGAAACCGGCGCTCCGCTTAGCGGCACTACGATAAGTCTTCACAGAGCTACCGACTCTGCCGTAGTGAAACTAGCCGTTTCTAATGAGAATGGCGCATACAGCTTCTCCGAAATAAAAGAAGGTAACTATAGGGTCAGCGCAAGTCATATAGGCTATAAGACTTCTTTCTCAGCGGTCTTTACTCTTTCGGGGACAGATGTGATCGCTCCCGAATTGAAATTGAGCAAACAGTCAGGAAACTTAAGTAATGTAACAGTAGTATCATCGAAGCCAATGGTAGAGGTTAAAGCCGACAAAACAATACTCAATGTTGAAGGTACTATTAATGCAGTCGGATCAAACGCATTGGAGTTGCTTCGAAAATCACCGGGGGTAATGCTTGATAAGGATGAGAACATCAGTCTTGCGGGAAAAAATGGGGTGCAGGTATATATTGACGGAAGACCCAACCCGTTGGCTGGCGCTGACCTGGCAACTTATCTGAAAACACTGCAATCATCCCAGGTGGAATCGATCGAACTTATTACCAATCCTTCTGCTAAATATGATGCCGCGGGTAATGCAGGTATAATCAATATCCGGTTAAAGAAAAACAAATCCCTGGGGGCCAATGGTTCTGTAAATGCCGGATGGAATATCGGCACTTACGCTAAATACAATGCCGGTGGTTCGTTGAACTATAGAAACAAAAAGGTCAATATATTCAGTACTTATAATTTTAATTATGGGCCTAATCAAAATTCAATGACGATCAACCGTACTTTATTGGACAGTCTTTTTGATCAGCAGGGAAGTTTCCGGATGGTTGGTAATGCACACAATTTTAAAGCCGGGGTTGATTATTTTATTGATAAAAAAAATACACTCGGTGTGATCGTTAACGGCACGTTGGCTGATCCGACGATGTCAAATTACAGCCGTACGGTAATTTCCAATACCTCCACCAATACAGTGAGCCGCATTTTGATTGCTGATAACAGCAGCAAAATGAAACGACATAATACAAATGTGAACCTGAATTATAGCTATACGGATCCGAAGGGAACAAGCCTCACAGTAAATGCAGATCATGGGTATTACGATCTTACCAACGATCAATATCAACCTAATTTTTATTATGATCCTACCGGGCAAATAAAGCTTAGCAGTACCATTTATCACATGCTTTCTCCTGCTGATATCAACATCACTTCTGTCAAGGCGGATTACGAAGCGCCTTTTAAGAAAGGCAAGCTTGGCATCGGCGGCAAATCAGCATGGGTGGAAACGGATAACAATTTTCTGCGTTATGATGTGCGTCCGGCAGGCGAAGAACTTGACAAAGACCGGAGCAATCATTTTGTGTACAAAGAGAATATCAATGCAGGTTACGTCAACTACAATCGTCAATACAAAAAATTTATGATCCAGGCAGGTTTACGGGTGGAGAACACTGTTTCAAAAGGTGTCTCTACCGGATTGAAACATGATGGCAGCAGCTATGTTACAAATGTTTCCGCTTTCAATAGAAGTTACACGGATTTATTTCCCAGTGCTGCAGTTACTTTTAACAAGAATCCAATGAAGCAATGGAGCTTAAGTTATAGCCGTCGTATCGACCGGCCTGCCTACCAGGACCTGAATCCTTTTGAGTTCAAGCTGGATGAATATACATTCCAGAAAGGAAACATTAATCTCCGGCCTCAATACACAAACAGTTTTGGCCTTACGCATACATACGGGTATAAGTTGAACATAACCCTGAATTATAGCCACGTAAAAGATATGTTCACACAACTGATCGATACAGCAGAGAAGTCGAAAGCTTTTATCTCCAAGAAGAACCTGGCGACCCAGGATATTACAAGCCTTACCATTAGTTATCCTTTCCAATATAAATCATATAGCTTGTTCACCAATCTGAGCTCAAATTATTCAATATACCATGCTGATTTTGGTGATGGACGTAAAGTAGATCTTGATGCATTTGGTTTGAATTTCTTTGCACAAAATAGCCTGAAATTTGGCAAAAAGAAAAATTGGACGGGTGAGATAAGCGGCTTTTATAACGCACCAACGATCTACCAGGGAAGTTTCAAAGGAAAAGCTTTATACAGTGTTGATGCCGGTTTGCAAAAACAGGTAATGAAAGGAAAAGCAACTATCAAAGCTTCGGTTAGTGATGTTTTCCACACCATGAGATTCAGGGCCACTTCAGACTTTGCCGGCCAGACCACGCGATTCAGTGCACGCTGGGAAAGCCGTCAATTCAAATTGAACTTCAACCTCCGTTTTGGAAATAATGGTGTAAAGCCGGCAAGACAACGTTCCGGTGGTGCAGATGAGGAATTAAAAAGAACACAAGGAGGCGGTGGTATCGGAATAGGAAATAATTAAAGCCTCGAAAAACAAATGCGGGAAGTTGGTATTTCTCCGGGGTTTCGTCAACATGGATTTAGCAACATTAAACAATTGCCGGCCCCGGAGTGTGCGTTCAAATTTCCGGTGGTCTGCCTTCTGCATTCATCTTAATTTGCGATTGTAAGCCGGCAAGCCCCCAAGGGAATGGAAAATTGCCGATCTTAAAGGCGATTTTCGAATTCCCATTCCACAATAATTATCGCAGGCAAACATTGATAGCATATATACATGATCGAAAAAATAAGATTTAAAACACGATTCAGGTTTTGGAATGTCTTCTTTGTTGTCCTGGCATTTTTCATCCTGGTCGGATGCCTCATCTTTGTAAGTTATTCGTTATATCCAAATGAAGCGGCAAAAAGGGAGCTCAGCTCGCACCCGGGTCATACGTACCTGATGCGGTATGGATTCTTCTTTCTGTACATGGTCCTTTTCTTTTACTTTACCACCAACTATTATTACAATCTCTTTGCAGAAAAGAGAAAGTTCATCTCCTTTCTCAAAGTGTCAATTATCATCCTGCTGATCGTACTTGGTTATCACACTCTACTTTACTATTATGTTCCAAAAGCTTTGCAATACAAACCACCTACATTGGCTATTTTGGCCTTTACCACGGTGACAAATATGACCCTCTATTTTGCCGTCAGCTTTGTGATCGCCTATATCACCAACTTAAGAGAAGGGCAAAAACAAAGAAAGATATTGGAAGCGCAGAAGATGCAACTTGAAAAAGAAAAGTCTGAGGCCAATCTTAATTTTTTAAAAGCGCAGATCAACCCGCATTTCTTACACAATACACTAAATTTTTTATACGCAAAGTCCCTTCCCTACTCGCCTGAGTTATCAGAAGGAATTTTGACTTTAAGCGACATCATGCGATATGCATTAAGTGAAGGGAACGCCCGGGAAGGGAAAGCACCTTTGAAAGATGAAATAGAACATGTAAGAAATGTGATCAAGATAAACCAGCTGCGGTTCGACAATAAGCTCAATGTAAACTTTGAAGTATCTGGCGTTATAGATGAGGCCAAGATCATCTCTTTTGTACTGATCACGCTTGTGGAAAACGCATTTAAGCATGGTGATCTTAAAAAACAGGAACACCCGATCGATATAAAATTGAATGTGGAGGGAAATAAGATCTCTTTTTATTGCAGGAATAAAAAGAAAACAGGACCTAAGGAATTGTCAACCGGGGTTGGATTGGAAAATATAAAAAAACGACTCGATCTTGCTTATGGCGATAATTATAAATTCGCTGTAAGAGACGAAGCCGAATTTTATACCACTGAATTAATCATTGACCAGTTATGATCAATTGTATCATTGTAGATGATGAACCGCATGCTATTGAAGTGCTGGATCATTACGTGAAACAAACCCCGCACTTGCGTTTAGTGGCGAGTTTTACGAACCCGATCGAGGCCTTGCAACTGGTCGGTCAGCAAAAGATCGACCTTGTCTTCCTGGATATACAAATGCCAGAAATATCAGGTATTGATTTTATCAAAGCGATACAAGGCAGAAGCAAAGTGGTACTGACAACGGCTTACAGCGAATTCGCTTTAGAAGGTTATGATCTTTACGTTGTCGACTATCTTTTAAAACCGATCAGGCTGCCGCGTTTTTTAGCAGCTGTACAAAAAGCCATAGAGCAGATCAATGCGTTAAATGAATCCTCTTCTCAGGAGATGACAGCAGACGACTATTTGTTTGTAAAAACAGAATCAAAAGGAAAACTTCTTAAGATCAACCTCGCTGATATCGATTTTATTGAAAGCATGAAAAACTATGTTGCCATCCATCGGGGCGGGCAAAAAACACTTGTGTATACCAGCATGAAGGAACTGGAAGAACGGTTACCCAAAAAACAATTTATCCGTGTACACAAATCATTTATCATTTCAATCGCCCGTATCACAGGCATTGAAGGCAACCTCGTCAGGTTGAAAAATGTTAGTTCAGAAGTATTGATTGGTGAAAATTATAAAGCTGAACTAATGGAGATCATTAAAGGAAAGATGATTCAGTAAGTGAGTGGGCAATGGTCAATGGTGAATCTACTGGTTTCAAAATGTAACCCTACCTGTTAGACCAAAACCAAAATCAAAAATCCGGTTGACTTATAATACATTGAATGGGTAGTTTCGCGTTCATTATGAAAGCATCACTAACTCCAACGTCTGAACCTCAAAAGAAAAATAAGAAACGCTTGTATAGAAAAAGAAAAAGTGATTACATTTGAATCGAATTACCGACTAATCTCTCTCAGCGCCACTACATAATTATCCAAAATAATTAAGTTCTAATCAGAACCAATAAAGCCAATTGGCTTTATGCAAGCCCTCTATTTCAATAGGGGGTTTCGTTTAGGTGGCGTTGGCCCAACGTGTAAATCGTGACCGATCAAATAAAGAAAAGAAAGGAAAACGATCAACGAGTATTGAAGAGTCGAAAAACAGCCATTCCAGGGATATTCATCAATAAGTAGCCCGGCCGCCGGAAATATCAAAAACAAATCCCGTATTAAAACTTGCTTCTTTCGATACGATCCAGCAGGACAACGCAGCTACTTCTTCAACAGTACCGAGTCGGCCCATTGGAATTTTCGCCGTCATATAGGCAAGTTGTTCAGGTGCTGTTTTTTCGTTCATAGGAGTTCTGATAACAGCAGGCGCAAGTCCATTTATCGTTATACCAGTTTGTGCATATTCCTTTCCAATTCCTTTTACCAACCCAATAACACCCGCCTTCATCGAAGAGTAACCAGCCATAAAGGGATTTCCTTCCTTACCTGCAATCGACGCCAGTAATAAAATGCGTCCGTAATTATATTTCTCCATGGCTTTCAGGGCATACTTGGTCATTAAGAAAGAACCACGCAGATTAACGGCATAAACCCTGTCATAGTCTTCGAGTGGATAATCGGTAATTTTTGTGGCTGATGGCCCAACTATCCCCGCGGCATTCACCATAATGTGAATTTGCCCATGTTTTCCTTCCACCTGTTGGATAGCCTGGATCACTGAACTTTCCAATGAAATATCCACTATGTGACCATCAGCATTAAAACCTTTATTCCTAAATCCTTTAACTGTCTCTTTAAGCAGGCGTTCATTGATGTCAAATAAAGAGATCTTCCCGCCTTCGGAGGCGATACGTTCTGCAATTCCCTTTCCTATACCTTCGGCCCCGCCTGTGATGATCGCCGACTCGTTTTCGAATCTTTTCATAACATTTATTTTTCAAAATATCCCGGGAGAACCCGTTTTAATAAAGCTACAGCATTTCGATAAAGCAAATCTGCATGGAAGCAACCCCTTGGGAAAATAACCCATGTATGCGTTTGGATAGCAATAAAAAAATCCATCACTCCGCTAATTAAAGCTTATCTTTACAAGCATAATTTGAGTTTTACGGCTCTTGTAACTGAATAATCATTTCCACCAATATTTATCCTTTACAGCTGCTATTCTTCTCAAATTTTCCAGATAGCGGGATAATCAGGATGAATATTCGATTCGACATCTTTAGCTATTTTCCTGACCTTCAAAAAAAAATATTCTTATATGACGACTGAAATGATCGAAAAATTTGTTGAAAACAAAAGCAGAAAAAGCGTGGCGGTAAACATACACTTTAAAGAGAGAAGTTCAGTAAAAGGAATGTTTATTCGTTCTGTTGACTATGATGAATTAAAACGTAAAAACCTCTGGCGGGTCGTTAGCGATGCAAAGATCGAAGAATGGAACCGGACAAGGAATATGGACCTTCCCAGGATTTTTAACGGTCTTTCGTTTACCCGGTTAACCGATGAAGATTAATGCTGATCAATATACAACCCAAAAATATGTTCATACAAACCTGGAAAAAATATCTACCTGTCATTGTTTTTTTAATGAAACGTTCGACCAGAGGCGAACAGACCCTGGATATGAACCTTACTGATTTTGAACGGGCCACAGGAGGGAAAAAAGTCAAACTTAACTTTTCAACTATCACTTTAAAAAACGGCCGGACCGACTATGATGCAAAACATCCTGTCCTGGTAACCGATCTGATAATGGTATTGCAGGAAAACAAACCCGCGGAAATACTGATGCAGCATCAACAATTTAATTTTAGCATGAACCCAAATTGTCAACTGTCGATCTCAAATACTACAGAATTTATTGGAAGCTGAGCGTATAACGCTGAATTTTTGCTTACGAATTTTTAAACCGGTGACGACATGGACAGGGTATTTGAACAATTATCGGTTGACTTTTCTACAAAGGCGCAAAAATTATTCACTTCAACTTATGAGAGATTTCGCTTGTCAACAAAAAAGCTTGACCGCCAAAAAGACGAAAACGTGTTCCAGTTGCAGCTGGGAAAATACCTGAACACATTAAAATCAGAACTTGATAGCCTGGCCTCTGAATTGTTGAACAGGAATGCTTCGATAAAGAATATCGATTATTGTAATAAGGTGTTAAAAGACAACATCAGCAACTACCTGAGAGAGTTCCGGCAAAAAGCAAGACTGCTTTGAAAATGGATGACCGGTTTGTAAGCGTATATCAGGTTATCAATTTCACTTTCACGGCCGCAGGGCCCCGTTGTCCCATTTCAATCTGAAAACTTACTTTGTCATTTTCCTTAATTGAAAAATCAAGATTATTCGCGTGCACAAAAACACTTTGCTGTGAAACAAGGTCTTTGATAAATCCAAAACCTTTTGCATTATTGAAAAAAGTGACTTTCCCGGTACGTGTTAATTCTTCTTCTGTTGGAGGCACATATTCGGGCACGCCTACCTGTATATCTTCCAATTTTACTTCTACTCTTTTCCTGGGGTCAGGTGGTGTAGCACTTAAATTTCCGTTTTCATCCAAATAGGCGATCATGTCATCAAAACCCTTCTTTGCGCTTTCTTTCCGCTGCTGCATTCTTTCCGCCTTTTCATTTCTTGCCTTTTGTTTTTTTTGTTCGCGATCCTTTTTTTTCCATGATTCTGCCATGTACGATCTTTTTTAGTTTAATCGACTGTAGTTGTAAAGGAGTTTATATGTCAGGTGGGAATTAAACTGCTTTTTCAGACGATACGTGAAGATATGCTTTTTCGTCCAGTCCTGTCGATGAAAATCAGTCATGGATGGTTGCAAAAAAAAGAGCTCAGCAACGAGCTCTTTCAATCTCGTTATCAATTACCAGCGCTTGTTATCAGAACGGTCGGGTCTTTCTTTGGCTACAGAGACCGACATCGCCCTGCCTTCGATTTCTTTGTTGTTTAATCCTTTAATAGCTTCTTTGGCTTCTGCTTCTGAATCCATTTCCACAAAACCAAAACCGCGGCTCCTGCCGGTTGCGCGATCACTGATCACTTTAGCGGATGTCACACTACCGAATTGTTCAAATAATTTCCTAAGATCATCATCCCCGGTATGAAAACTGAGGTTTGAAACATACATGTTCATAAAACAAAATTTAATTAATAATTTTTATTGTGATAAAGTGCTGTACAAAAAGTGAAGAGTCGATTAACTATTACTAAGACCGAAGAGTAAGAATTGATGCTGATCCTGACTGAATGTTGGTAGAACTTTTATTCACTTCGTGAAGATATGATTTTTCATCCACATGTCCTGTTAATAAACCCAGGGCTACACAGGGAAACAGATTTAATCTTCGTGAGTCAGGGCTCAGATTCCCTGGTGTACTTTGTTTGTGTTGTGCATTTCCATGACTGCAACTTCATTATTCGATGCTGCTGTATTTCTCGATGGTTCAAAATATTTCTTAATAAAATCTTTTTTTGAATCATGAAAAGCGGTCACTCCTCCAAGCTTGTACAGCGTGTAGATGTATATCCACGGAAGATCGAGCTGCCAGCGTAAAAAACCTGCTCTTGCGCTGGCAGGATAAAGATGATGGTTGTTATGCCATTCGCCGGCAAAAAACCCGGGTCGCCATTGATTGATAGATAAATTGCTTTTGTCAAAATCCAAACCTTCCACATGTTTGTCTTCACCTTTGCCGTGACCGGTGTAATTAAATATTCTTACAAATGCATACCAGAACATAGCCCCGGTAAATAGTGCACAGGCAAGTGCATGTCCACCGATCAGGAAAAACAATCCATACCAAAATATCCAGTTGGCCAACCACAAAGCAATTGTATAAGTTGGGCTGGCGATCGAACCCCATTTTCTATACTTCTTATATGAGTTTATTCCTACGCCTGTATGTTTCATAAAATGCACAGTACGCATGTAATCTTTCTCGTTCATCTCCTTATTGATCCCCTGGTGATTTACTTCCGCAAGAAAACAATAAAGAAACCCTGCACGGGCATTATAGGGATCACCGGGTTGATCGCTTTTTGCATGATGCACATGATGCGAAACAACGTACAATTCTTCCGGCACAGTTTTAATAACAAGATTTTGCGTGATAAAACGCCAAAAGCCGTTACGGAACGTAAATGACCTGTGTGTGCAATAACGATGAAGCCAGATGGTGCCATGTGTACCCATGATGACCATCATGTAAACAAATAGTACCGGGAGCAATTTCCAGGAGAAATAGTGAACCAAAAAAAAGTAACAAAAAGGAAGCATGCAAAGGATCATGAACCACCCGATGAATGAGATCCAATTCTTTTTTGACCTGAATATATTAGTGCGTGAAAAAAATTCTCTGAATAATTCTTTACGTGAGGGAATTACAAGTTCATTATTCTCGTTTTTCCAACCATAGGCAGGCGCCTGTAATACATTATCTATAAAAGCCATCCTGATTTTCTTTAAATGAAAGGATATTGTGATTATTCTGAATAAAGCGTCGATTACTCAATAGCGACCATTTCTTTTTCCAACCAGTTAAAAACCGTAAGCTCGCTGCTGGAGGAAAACGGTAGCTTATTGATGATCAGCAGTTCTATTTCCCTGCCCTGTTCAATGGTCGAATTCCCCAGCCTTTCTAACAAGAGAGTGATGATAAAAAATACCTGGTCACCGTTATAGCGATCAAACATTCGCCTGCTTGGAGTTCCTTCGAACAAACCTGTTTGGTGGTCAGCCGTCCAATTGTACAACCCCGTGAGGTGTTCTTTTGAAAATGCCATGAATAAAAAAATAAAAGGTGAAAAAATCAGTTGAGTACAGAGATAGTAAAAAGATGGATGATTACTGTCCGGGAAGTCAACCGTATCATTATAAAGCTAAGCTTTTATTCTGATACTTCCCGTTTTTTGGTATTGAAACAATGAATATTGATAGACTTACTAACACCAATTGTCAATAGTTAACATTTCCGAATAATTAATCGCCCAATTTGCGTTATAAAAGTTACATTACATGCCCGATCGGTATTAACCAAAAATTCATTTATGTTTCAGTATAAAAAGTACCTTATAAGTAAAACTGATAGTTTCGAGCCCACTCAATTTCCCAACGTAGTGAATGAATTAAATGCATTGAAAAAGAACCTGACTTCATCCGGAATTGCGTATAAAGAAGATATACTCATCTCTTATTTCAGAAAAAAGTCTTTAGAAGCAGATTGGATCATGGCCAATCCTGATCTCAGCAGCCTTATCAGCAGCGGCGTTTTTTCAACTACTCATTTGGAAGCTTTATTTGAATGTTCCGAAGGCAACAAAGAGTTTCAAAAACAATATGAAAAGTTTCTCAGGAAGAGTTTGTCAGTGTCGGAGTTATGAGCAACGAATAATTACGGGCCCTTCATACTGTTTTAAATAAAACTATAAAGTCTCGTTTATTAAGTGTAGCTTTGGGCTCTTGATGTTAGTGCTCTCCCGCCCTGGTGTAGTTTAATTTCTCCTCCAACAATGCAGTGAAGGCTTTAACGTAAGGCAGGTAACGTATCATTTAATATTGATAGCCTTACCACATTTTTTAACTAAATACTTATTTGTGTCATTTAACAATTTACAGCTCATTGAGCCTGTATTACAGGCCCTGGCTAATGAGGGATACACTGTACCCACTCCCATCCAGGAAAAATCGATTCCTTTTATTTTACAGAAAAAAGATCTTCTCGGATGCGCGCAAACAGGCACCGGCAAGACCGCTGCTTTTGTGATCCCGATACTACAATTGATGCATGAAGAAAAACAAAAAACCCGGGATAGAACTCACCATTGCAATGCACTCGTCCTTACACCGACAAGAGAACTGGCAATACAAATTGGTGAGAGTATAAAAGCTTATGGCCGTCATTTATCACTGCGTCATCATGTAATTTTTGGTGGCGTATCTCAACAAAGCCAGGTTCAGGCTATTCGTCGTGGTATTGACATACTGGTCGCAACACCCGGTCGCCTGCTTGATCTTATACAGCAGGGTCATGTAAGCCTGAGAGATATCCGTCATTTTGTATTGGATGAAGCTGACAGGATGCTTGATATGGGTTTTATTCATGATGTGAAACGCATCATTTCACGTTTGCCCTCAAGAAGACAAACACTTTTTTTCTCGGCTACGATGCCGGGCGAAATAAAACAACTGGCGGCAATGTTGCTGCACAACCCGGTGAAGGTCGAAGTAACTCCACCTGCAACAACGGTTGACCTGATCGAACAATCGGTTTATTACACAGAGAAACATAACAAACAATCTTTGCTTATTCACCTGCTTCAGGATAGCTCAATAAAAACAGTATTGGTATTTACGCAGATGAAACATGCCGCTGATAAACTGGCCCGCACATTAAACAATTCAGGTATTCGTACAGAAGCCATTCATGGCAATAAAGCGCAGGCTGCAAGGCAAAAAGCCCTGGAAAATTTCAAAACAAGGCGAACAAGAGTATTGGTTGCCACCGATATCGCAGCCCGCGGTATCGACATCGATGAACTTACGCATGTGATCAATTACGAGTTACCAAATGTGCCGGAGACTTATGTGCACCGGATCGGCAGAACAGGACGGGCGGGCGCTAAAGGTGTTGCAGTTTCCTTCTGTGACTGGAGCGAAAAAATATTCTTATCGGACATTCAGAAGTTAACAAGAAAACCAATCCCGGT
>JAICPX010000519.1 GCA_025929635.1 Chitinophagaceae bacterium | reverse complement strand
CGCCAGGTTGATAAGGCAATGACTGCATTGATCCTCGATCTGAAACAAAGAGGTTTGCTAAATGAAACACTGGTGATCTGGGGTGGTGAATTTGGCAGAACACCGATGCAGGAAAACCGCGAATTAAAAACGGCGCCATTCAAAGGAAGAGATCATCATACCGATGCATTTTGTTTGTGGATGGCCGGGGGAGGAATAAAAGGAGGTACTACATACGGGGAAACAGATGATATCGGTTACAATGTGATCAGTGGAAAGGTTGAAGCTTTTGATCTACAAGCTACGATCCTTAATCAATTAGGATTTGATCATGAAAAATTCACGTATGAATTCCAGGGAAGGCCTTTCAGATTGACGGATGTGAGTGGAAGAGTGATCGAGGAGATCTTAGCCTAAGGATTCATAAATTGGTGATTGAAAATTGAGCATTGAGCATTGAGCATTTCGGGAAGAAAGAAATTTTCAATTTTCAATGTTCAACTAATACGCGGTATGAAACATAATCGGAGAAAGTTTTTGTCGGATACTGGTTATGCAGCTACAGCGATCATGTTTTCATCGTTTGAGAAAGTTTTATCTTCCACTCAACCATCTTTTTCCATGAACAAGAATTATGAATTAAAAATAATGGCCACCAATTGGGGCTTTAACGGTACTACCGATGAGTTTTGTGCCAAGGCAAAAAAAGAAGGTTATGACGGCATCGAAATGTGGTGGCCGGCAGAAAATAAGAAAGATGAATTATTTGCTGCATTAAAAAAACACCAGCTTGAAATTGGATTTCTCTGCGGCGGCTGGCAGCCTGATCCGAAAGAACACCTGGAGTATTACAAAAAGATGGTTGATGCAGCTGCAAAACAGAGTATTCAGAAACCGCTTTACATCAATAATCATTCAGGCCGCGATCATTTTAGTTTTGATGATAATAAAAAATTCATTGAACACACAATTGCATTGTCAAAAGAAACCGGCATAACCATCTGTCATGAAACACACCGTGGCAGGATATTGTATGCAGCGCCGTTTGCCAGGCAGTTTATGGAAAAATATCCTGAGATTACCATTACTTTTGATGTTTCGCACTGGTGTAATGTTCATGAAAGTTTGCTCGATGATCAAAAGGACACGGTGAACATGACATTGGAAAGAGTTGAGCATATTCATGCAAGGATCGGTCACCAGGAAGGGCCACAGGTAAATGACCCAAGAGCTCCAGAATGGGACAATGCGCTCAAGGCGCATCTTGCATGGTGGGATAAGGTGGTAGAAAGAAAAAAGAAAAATGGTGAGCGGATGACTTTTTTAACTGAGTTTGGCCCGCCAGACTATATGCCTACGACCGCTTATACAAGGCAACCATTGGCCAATCAATGGGAGATCAATGTGCATATGATGCAGCTATTGCGGAAACGGTATGCTTAAGAATTATTTATTATTAATTTTTCATTATTAATTTGCAGATGAACCTTAGAGAAGTGATAGGCAACCTGCATCCTGTATTGGTTCACCTGCCTATTGGGATTTTATTAATTGCCGGGCTTTTTCAATTGCTTGCACTAAAACCAAAATATGCAGGTCTCTATACTGCGACACGTATTGCCTTGTTTTGGGGAATGATCGCTGCGATTGTTTCCGGCATCAGTGGCTATTTGCTTTCGCAGACCGGCGATTATGATGAGGGATTGGTCGGTACACATCAATGGTTTGGAATTGCTACAGCCCTTGTTTCCGTAATTGCTTATTTATTTACCCGGTGGGAAAATGAATTTGCGAAATGGGTGGTTTTAGTAATGGTTATTGGAATAATCATCACCGGCCACCTCGGTGGATCGCTTACACATGGAACGGATTATCTAACTAAAGGATTTACAAAAGCAGATTCAACGGGAAAAGAATTCAAACCTATCGCTGATGTACAGGAGGCAAATGTATATGCCGATATCATACAGCCGATATTTGCAAACAAATGTTATACATGCCATAATAAAAGCAAAAAAAAGGGTGGACTTAGATTGGATGAACCCTCGTTTATCTTAAAAGGAGGCAAGGATGGCGAAGTAATAAAACCAGGCAATGCAGAGGAAAGTGATATGATCAAACGATTATTGCTACCTCGCAACGACGAAGATCATATGCCGCCTAAGGAAAAGCCTCAGTTAAAAGAAAATGAAATTGCCTTGATACATTGGTGGATAGCTACAGGCGCAACATTTGATAAAAAGACGAGGGAACTTGTGCAACCTGAGAAGATCAAACCGCTTTTATTGGCATTGCAAAAAACGGAAACAAAAAAAGGTTTGCCCGATGTACCGGAGAAACCGGTAGAACCGGCTGATGACAAGGTCATCAAACAACTTCGTGAAAAAGGTGTAGTGATCATTCCCGTTACAAGAAATAGCAATTACCTTTCGGCAAATTTTATTACCGTTGATACAGTTACTGAAAATGAAATTTCAATGCTTGGATCTTTAAAAAAACAATTGATCTGGCTAAATCTTGGTCATAAGAATATCCCGGATAGTTTTTTGGAAACGATCGGGCAACTGGCAAATCTTACACGTTTGCAATTGAATAATACAAATGTGACTGACAAAGGGATCGCACCGTTGCAATCTTTACTGAATTTGCAATATTTGAATCTTGTGGGAACGAAGGTAACATCGCAGGGACTACTTCAATTAAAGAACCTTCCCAACCTGCAGGCGGTCTATCTTTATGGATCTTTTATCAGTTCGTCTGATTGGCCTGCGCTAAAAACTGGTTTTCCTAAAGTAACTTTAGATACCGGCGGATACCAGGTTCCCTTTTTAGAAACAGATACTTTGATCGTGAAACCGCCCGAAAGGAAAGAATGATTACTGATTATTAATTATTGAATGCGAGTAAATCTTTTTGTCATTTTCTTCGTTTTTTCAAACATTGTTTTCTGCCAGCCTAAGTCTCATCACAATTTGATGTTCGATACGCTGGCCAAAAGATGGGATGAAGGTATTCCGCTTGGTAATGGTTGGTTGGGTGCATTGATCTGGCAAAAAGATGACAAGCTGCGAATGGCTCTCGACCGTGTTGATCTTTGGGATGATCGCCCGATGCCCGAGATTGATAAATTAAAATTCAAATGGGTAGTAGAAAAGGTAAAACTGAATCAATATGATTCTGTGCAAAAGATCGGGGACGATCCTTACAATAAATCCCCGTCACCTACAAACATTCGCGGTGCCGCTATTGTATTTGCGCTCGAT
>JAICPX010000483.1 GCA_025929635.1 Chitinophagaceae bacterium | reverse complement strand
TTTTCCCTGGTCGCATAAACACATATTTCTTTATCGCTTTCAATGGTGGGCGTTACCCAGCCAAATTCCCTGGTATAAACATAGTGACCCTGTCTTTCCACTTCATCTATCGAGGTTTGAGAGAGATAAGGTTTGATCTTTTCATACATGCTGGCGATGATCGGCAACTCTCCTTTATCCAACGGAGCTCCGGCATCGCCATCTTCACAACATCCGCCCTTACATTTTGCCAGATCACAAACAAACTGTGCTTCCACCACATCATCACTGATCTGCTTATTGTTAATAATTATCACTCTTTTCTTTTTTACAAAGGTATTTAAGAATTCTCTTCTTGTTTCCTCGAAAACACCCGTCGCAACTTCAACATGTGATGAGAAGTAAGGAAATGAATGACCTTGTGTTCCAGCCAGTGATGCAAAGGGACCAACATGGCTGCCAATGCGATCATAAAGGCAAGATCGTATAATGGAACACCGTGCGTCAGGCCGTTGATATTCTTTTTAAAAACAAGAAAGATAAACTCAAAAAATATCAGGAATGAGAAGAATCCAATCGCCCGGATCGTGCTGGCAGACACTTTGAACCAGCCCATCATCACCAACGCAATAAATAATGCAGCAATGCCAATAATGATACCCATATATTGAATGCGGTTCCTTTTTTCTTTTGCTTCCTGTTCTTCCAATCGTATTCTTTCTGCCCGTTGCTGTACATCCAATGCTTCTATTTGCGAAAGTTCATTTTCTTTTTTCAGTTTATCAATGCTGTCCTTGTACTGATAGTACAAAGAATTGTATTGATTGGCTGCCTTAAAATCGCCTTTCTTTTCATGGAGGGTATCCAGATTCTTATATGCCATCTGCACTTGTTCCAGCTGGCCAAGCCTTTCGCCAATGTCCTTCACTTTCATATAGTATTCGATCGCTTTTTCCGCATTGCCTGTTCTCTTAAAATAGTTCGCGTACTGTGAATAAAAACCAATACGATTCATTTCGCTAGTCTTCTGTTCAAAATAGGGAAGCGCTTTATCAAAATAGATCTTAGCCGAGTCAAATCGATTCAGTTGGTAATAAATAAATGCATATGCCTGGTCGATCATTGCACTCATTCCAAAATCTGAAAGATATTTTTTCAGGTTCTGACCGGATGTTGAATTAATATAGTCCAATGCTTTGTTTGGCTGATCCATTCTTAAGTATTGATTTAATAAGCTTATGTAACCAGGAACCTTCAGTGTGGAGAATTTGAGGGAGTCGGCCATTGCAATAGACCGTTCAAAATAACTAATTGCCATATCGTAATTCTTTTTATTGGCAAACAGGTTGCCTATTGTATTAATATCAATTGCCCGTTGATAAGGTACGTTCTTCTCCTTTATTTGATCCAGTTCCCTGTTTGCTTTCATGAAATAGTCTATCGCCTTATCATACTCCTGTATCCTTGTATAAAAATTTGATAAGTGGACGTAGCAATTCCTTCTTAGTTCAGGTTTTTTCGTTTCCTCTGCTATTTGCAGGCCATTTAAAAAATGGCGTAACGACAGGGTTTTATCATTACGTGCCTGGTGCACAAGTCCATAAGAGTTATGTGATTCGGCTTTCAGGCTATCATTTTTTAGCGTGGAGATCAAAGAAAATGCCTGGTCGACGTAGTTGAGCGCCTTGTCTTTATCAGGAATTGAAAGATGAATGGATGCCAGCCTTAATTGAGCGGCCCCAACTTCATGATCCATCTTATTTTTTTTTGCGATCTCCAGTGCCCTGTTATAGAATTCAATTGACCGGGTAGCATAATCTTTTTGTCCGCTGAAATAACTGCAACGAAGGCCATTTGACATGTATGCTTTCACCATCAATTCCCGGTCTCTTGTTTCCTCAGCGTAACTTATCAGTTGTTTGCCATAATCTTCAGCCTGCGCAAGGTCGACATTCATGGCTGTCCGCGAAAGATTATCCAGCCAGAAAATTCTTTCTTCCGGTGTCTTTGCATTTGCAAGCGCTGACTTCATTGAATCAATTGCTGCTGGTTGCTGACAAAAAGTAATGGTATTAGTGGCTATGACAATGAACAATAAAAGCGTTGCTTTATGAATTCTCATAAATAGTAGTTTGCATTACCAAATTAATAAAGAGAATTGAGAGCTGAAATTATTCTTTGGGAAGGAGTTATTCCCCATCTTTCCATTTAAATGTATTGATCAGGTGCCAGATATCGGCTTTCAGAAAATCATTTACTACCGAGATAGAATCTTCATTAGGGGTGGCATCAAAATACAATGCTCCCCGCAGAAAATGTTTTACCGAATCCGTCAGGAAGAATTGGTTGGCAGTGGCCGTATTGCCTTCCAATGTAAAATAAAACCCTTCAATATTATTTTTTGTATGGATCTGTTCAGGTTCTATAGAAGAAGCTTTTTGTGAATGATGCTTATAGCTTAACTTGAAAGCATCGTTTACCAACGAGTCAAACTTGTTTTTACCGATTGCCTTATAGCTTACAAATACTCTTCCATTAAATTGGGGGAAATCAATATTGATCCACCAGGGATTCTCTGGTTTGCTGTCAAAAAAAGTGCTGTCCTTTATTACGGAAGCATACACAGGGTATTCAAATGAGTAAGGGTAATCAAGTGTGTCAAAAAGCCTGTATTCTTTTTGAGGAAATTCAATTTTAAAATAGCCTCTTTTCTTATCAACGGTGTAATTAGTGTTACAGGAAAAAAGGCACAAGGACGTTATTGCGAGCGCAGCGAAGCAACAAGGGACAAGGAACAAGAATAGAATTTTCGAATACGTTGTCATCAGTCCGGGTTGGGTTTTATAGCCACTTTTATTTCCATGATCCTGTTCTTGTATGCTTCCAGCACAGTAAATTCAAAATCACCTACAACTATTACCGAGTTCGTCGTTGGAAATTCGCCGGAGAGTTCAAGCACAAGACCCGCTAATGATTCGCTATCGCCCCTAACTGAATCAAACGTATCGGGAGGTAATTTCATTGCTTTGCATGCGTCATTTAAGGTGGTTTTGCCTTCAAAGATAAAGGTGCGCTCATCCAGCTTTCTGACATTCCCTTCTTCTTCGTCAAATTCATCTTTTATTTCCCCGATGATCTCCTCAAGGATATCCTCCATGGTCACAATACCGCTTGTTCCCCCAAACTCATCAACTACTACAGCAAAGTGGATCCTTTTGGTTTGAAAATCTTTGAGAAGATCTTCAATCAATTTTGTTTCGGGGACAAAAAAAGGCTGCCGCATTAAAACATGCCAGTCAAAATTGTCGGGCTGCTTCAGGTGTGGCTGAAAATCTTTTGTATTCAATACGCCCACTACTTCATCAAGACTAGTTTTGTAAACCGGCAACCGGGAATAGTGTAACTCTTCTATCTTTTTTAATACGGCAGGAAATGGAACATTGTATTCAATTCCGCTTACATCGAGCCTGCTGCGCATTATTTGCCTCACCGATAGAACCCCAAACCATCCGATCCCTTGTAAAATGTTTATCTCCTCAATTGATGTTTCTACATCAGTAGTACTATCATTGGCCTCATCAAGTTCCTGCAAACTGGCTAACCGGCTTTTTGTTACACCCAGTCTTTTACCAATAACATCGGCAATAGC
>JAICPX010000362.1 GCA_025929635.1 Chitinophagaceae bacterium | reverse complement strand
ATGACGATGGGCACGGCGAGTACGATGGCATGCATGGTTGAATCATTGGGATTAACATTGAGCGGTGCGGCTGCAATCCCTGCTGCGGATTCGAGAAAAAAAGTAATGGCGCAATTGAGTGGCCGTCGTATTGTGCAAATGGTAAAAGAGAATCTGACCATAGACAAGATATTGACCCGTGAAGCATTTGAAAATGCAATAATGGTAAATGCGGCGGTAGGGGGCTCATCAAATTTTGTTATTCACTTGCTTGCCATAGCCGGAAGGATCGGAGTGAAGCTGGAACTGGAAGATTTTGATAAAATAGGAAGTCATATTCCATTGCTCGTGAACCTGATGCCTTCAGGAAAATACCTGATGGAAGATTTCTATTATGCAGGCGGATTGCCTGTCGTGCTGAATGAACTAAAAACCCACTTGAGGAAAAATGTCGTTACAGTCAGTGGAAAAAATCATCATGATAATATAAAAGGCAACACTGATTGCTACAATTATGACGTGATCGCCAGCGCCGGCAAACCATTGATTCCTGAAGCGGGCTGTGTGGTAGTAAAAGGCAACCTTGCCACGAATGGCGCGGTAATGAAACCTTCGGCGGCAACAC
This sequence comes from Chitinophagaceae bacterium, assembly GCA_025929635.1. Classification (GTDB taxonomy): domain Bacteria; phylum Bacteroidota; class Bacteroidia; order Chitinophagales; family Chitinophagaceae; genus VBAS01. The sequence goes on along the minus strand of JAICPX010000362.1, from coordinate 4,407 downwards.
CTGAGTTGATGAAACATCGCGGCCGTGCGGTTGTGTTTGAAAGTATTGAAGACTATCATGCCCGTGTTGATGATCCCAATCTTGACATCGATGAAACCTGTGTGATGGTATTGAAATATGTGGGCCCAGTTGGTTACCCCGGGATGCCTGAAGTTGGTAACATGGCATTGCCGAAAAAAATCTTAAAAAAGGGAATAAAAGATATGGTTCGCATCAGCGATGGAAGAATGAGCGGTACCGCATACGGCACAACGATATTGCATGTATCGCCCGAGTCGGCGATCGGTGGCAACCTTGCCTTAGTGCAAAATGGAGATATGATCGAGCTTGATGTTGAACAAAGAAGAATTCACCTTGATGTTTCAGATGAAGAACTGGGAAAACGAAGGGCGAAATGGAAAGCGCCAAAACCCGCGTCCGAAAGAGGTTATGTAAGCATGTACGTTAAACATGTGCTGGGTGCGGATAAAGGCGCGGATCTTGATTTTCTGCAGGGCAGTTCAGGTTCGGTTGTAACAAGAGATTCACATTGAGCCTCGTGAATTGTGAAAGGTCAATGGTGAATAAGAAATTTCCAATTATTGACAATTCACCTCCCGATAGCAATCGGGAGACCATTGACGAATTAGATTCTATTCGACATCCTTGTAACTAATAATTATGAAACGACCATTTGCCATTTTGTGTTTAATTTCCCTTTTCGCTTGTTCTAATAACAATTCGGACAAAAAAGTGGAAACGGAAAATAATACAATCGGTTCAATTGAACGGTTTGATCCGGCATTGGATAATATCATTTCACCAAATGCTAATATCGAGGTGCTCGCCGACGGCTTTGAATGGAGTGAAGGACCATTGTGGATTGAAAAGCATAATATGCTTTTGTTTAGCGACGTTCCAATGAATACGATCTTCAAATGGACAGAAGCAAAAGGGAAAGAAGTTTATCTGAAACCCAGCGGTTATACCGGTGCAGAACCAAGTCTTTGCAAAGAGCCGGGAAGCAATGGTCTTACGCTTGATGCTTCAGGCAATCTGGTGTTGTGTCAGCATGGCGACAGGCAAATGGCAAGAATGGATGCTCCGCTTGATAAACCTGAACCGAAATTTATTTCACTTGCGGGCAATTACAATGGCAAAAGATTCAGCAGTCCAAATGATGCTGTTTTTAACAGCGCGGGCGAACTCTATTTTACCGATCCGCCATACGGTTTGCAAACACAGGATGATACAGACCCTAAAAAAGAAATTCCATTTAACGGAGTTTATAAAGTAAAAGCAAATGGCGAGGTGATCTTACTGGTTGATTCGATCACAAGACCAAATGGGATTGCTTTTTTACCCGGTGAAAAAAAACTGGTCGTTGCCTGCTCCGACCCGCGCAGACCGAACTGGTATGTGTATGATGTGGAGGGTGATTCGCTGATGAACGGGAAGATATTTTATAGCGCCGCAGATGAACGTAAAGAAAAAGTGAATGGATTGCCGGACGGTTTAAAGATCGATAAGAATGGAAATGTATTTGCAACGGGTCCGGGTGGCGTTTATATTTTTAATAGTGAAGGAAAGAAATTGGGAATAATAAAGTTTGAAAATTCAACAAGCAACTGTGCGTTGTCACCTGATGAAAGAACATTGTATGTAACAAATGATATGTATTTGGTAAGAGTAAGATTAAGAGATTAAGAACACGGATGACACCGATAAGAAAGATAGCCACGGATATAGTTTATTTAAATCCGTGTCATCCGTGTTCTAAAAAATAGAAAGATTAATGAAACTTTATAAAACCATTTTCGGAATAGTAGTTGAAAAGAATGAAAGGTTCTATTTAAACGGGGATGAAAACTGGGATGCCTTTATTAATGATGACATGCTGTTTCAAAAACTAAATCAGCGTCCAACATCATTCTAGGAAATAAATAGAGACTGTCTTAGCGAATTACTTCCTCCCATCGGCAGTCAGCAGGAGCTGTGGGCCTGTGGGGTTACTTACCTGAGAAGTAAAGTGGGGAGACAGGAAGAAAGCAAGACCGCCGGCGGGGCAGATTTTTATGCAAAGGTTTATGAGGCAGAAAGGCCTGAGGTTTTTTTTAAGTCAACTCCGCATAGGGTTGTCGGGCATAATACATTAGTGAGGATCAGGAAAGATTCAACCTGGGATGTGCCCGAACCTGAATTGACACTGGTGGTTACTTCATCTGGAAAAATAATTGGCTACACCATCGGTAATGACATGAGCAGCCGGAGCATTGAAGGAGAAAATCCATTGTACCTTCCCCAGGCAAAAACTTATGATGGCTGTGCTTCCCTGGGCCCCTGTGTTTATGTTACTGATAAACCGCTGGATACAAATACGACAATTTCGCTTGTTATTAATCGCGGCAGTAAAAACGTTTTTGAAAATTCGATTGCCATAAACCAGATAAAAAGAAGTTTTGAGGAATTGGTTTCATTTGTATTTCGTGAGTGCAGTTTTCCGCATGGTTGTTTGATCATGACGGGTACGGGTATCGTACCGGGACATGATTTTACGTTGAAAAGCGGTGATGAAATAAGAATATCAATAGAAGGGATCGGCGAATTGGTAAATACTGTTCAATAAAACCTGTATGCAACTGCTCATAATTGTTATTGCTATAGCTTTTCAAATATTTCTCACGTATAAAAAAGTCAGCCCATTTCTTTCCTTATTGGTTGTCGCTTTGGCATCGGGCCTGGCTTTCGGAATGGATCCCCAGCAATTATTAAAAACTGTAAAAGCAGGAGTAGGGAGTACATTGGGTGAAATTGCATTGATCATTTGCCTGGGCGCCATACTGGGAAAAATTCTGGAATTAAGTGGCGCTGCCAAACAGATCGCTAACACACTTATTAATTCATTTGGCACGAAAAACATTCAATGGGCAGTATTACTTACAGGTTTTTTGGTAGGTATTCCTTTGTTCTATAATGCCGGGTTCATTATCCTTGTTCCCTTAATTTTTTCCATTGCCAGAACTGCGGGTTTGCCACTATTATATGTTGCTATACCAATGGCAGCGAGTTTAAGCACTACACATTGTTTTTTACCACCTCACCCGGGCCCAATGTTTTTAGTTGGTGCATTCAAAGCCGATCTCGGGATGACACTCATGTATGGTGTCATGATTTCTATCCCTGTTGTTATAATTGCCGGACCATTGTTAGGACGGGTATTTAAGCATATGAATGTTGAGATACCGGCCCAGCAGACACCAGAGAAGGAAGCGAATAGATTGCCCGGCACATTGGAAAGTTTTGTGCTGGCGTTGTTGCCCGTAATATTGATCGCTTTAGCAGTTGTTGCTGACAGTTTCTTTCCGGATTCGATCTTAAAGAAAGTCATACTTTTTTTGGGTGATGCTACAGTTGCCTTATTGTGTTCTGTAATTCTTGCGATCATTTTCCTGGGATTATTGAAGGGAAGATCAATGCAAAAGACAGTGCAGTGGCTGAATGATGCCATTGCGGGTGTAGCTGTCATTTTACTCATCATTACGGCAGGGGGAGTCTTTAAACAGGTATTGGTTGATAGTGGCACAGCTGATTACATTACTTCGTTCAGCAAGGAGTGGAGTATTCATCCACTATTATTTGCATGGTTAGTAACTGCCCTGCTAAGAGTGGCCATCGGTTCGGCAACTATTGCCGGCATTACAGCCGCGGGCATTGTTTCTCCATTGTTAGCTACCGGTACAGTATCACCGGAATTGCTTGTATTAGCCGTCGGAACCGGCAGTGTTTTTTGTTCTCATGTAAATGATTCAGGGTTCTGGATATTCAAAGAATTCTTTAATCTTTCACTGAAACAAACTTTTCTTTCCTGGACGGTGATGGAAACGATCATTTCTATTTTGGGATTAGCGGGGGTGATGTTATTGAGTTTATTTGTCACATAATCTTCTTGCATTAGGGAAAAACAACCACATCAATTAAAACGAGGTCATTTTCAACGTTTAAAGTGCTGTCATTCCATGATATATAAACTGGTATGATTTTTTGACTCATAATTCTAAAAGATCATATGCAACAGCAATCTAATACCGAACAGATGAATACCTTGTCAGGTTGTATCAATAAGCTGGTAAGCGACGGATATACTGAAAACTTTAAAGTTGATGAGAAAGGCCTGGCGACAACTGAAAATGACAAACATTATAAACCGGAACAGGTTCATATTAAAAATTTTTTCCGTTTTGAAGGTGCCAGCGACCCTGCTGACAGCGCTATTTTGTATGCAATTGAATTAGACGATGGAACTAAAGGCACTTTAACAGATGCTTATGGCACTTACGATGATGAGGATGTTGGAAAATTCATAAAACAAGTAGAGGATATTGAGAAGAAAGCAACAAAAAAAGATGGGTAGTGGTAACCTGTATTCGT
>JAICPX010000231.1 GCA_025929635.1 Chitinophagaceae bacterium | reverse complement strand
ATCATCTTATTTCGATTTTAGATTTTAGATTTCAGATTTTTGATTTATCGTCTATCTAAAACAGTTTTTAAACTTTATTCGAATATGGGATTGAAATCTGAAACCCGAAATCCCAAATCAGAAATCACTCACTATTTCACTTTCTCCACCACTTCCACCAGTCTCCAACGTTTGGTCTTGCTAAGCGGACGACTCTCCATAATTTTTACGGTATCGCCGATACTGCACTCATTCTTTTCATCATGTGCATGTAACTTGGTGGTCTTCTTTAAGAATTTACCGTACATTGGGTGCTTTACTTTTCTTTCAACGGCTACAGTGATCGTCTTTGCCATTTTGTTGCTGGTAACAACACCTGTTCTTGTTTTTCTCAAATTTCTTTCTGCCATTTTATTCAGTTTTGAGTTCAGAATTCTGAAGTCAGAAGTTTGAAGTCTGATTTCAGACTCCGTACCTCAGACTTCAGACCTCATTTTTCTGCTTGTTTTTTCTTTAATTCGGTTTTCAATCTTGACAGGTCACGGCGAAGACCGCGGATGCTCACAGGATTCTCTAATGGAGAAATAGAATGAGCAAACTGTAATTTCTTCAAACGCAATTCATCTTCTTTGATGCGTGCCTGCAGGTCCGATTCATTAAGCCCCTGGATACTCTTTAAAAAATCTATTTTCTTTGACATCGTATGTCGTTTTAAATCTTTTAGATACTAACTACGTCTCTTCTCGCAATAAACTTTGTTTTGATCGGCAACTTACCTGCAGCAAGTGATAAGGACGCTTTTGCTACTGCTTCAGATACGCCATCTACTTCAAATAAAATGCGCCCTGGTTTTACCACTGCTGCCCAGAACTCAAGATTACCTTTACCCTTACCCATTCTCACTTCAAGCGGTTTGCGTGTAATCGGCTTATCAGGAAATATGCGGATCCATACATTACCCTCACGTTTCATCTCACGGGTCAATGCCTGGCGCGCTGCTTCGATCTGGCGATCAGTGATCCAATGCTGCTCGAGTGCTTTTAATGCGTATGAACCAAATGCAATTGTTGTTCCTCTTTTTGCATTTCCTTTCATACGACCCTTCTGCGCTTTCCTGTGTTTCGTTCTTTTCGGTTGTAACATTTTATAAAGTTTCTAATTACTAGTTTTTTACTTACCCTTAACCTCAACCTTATCCCTGTCTCCTTGGACCACCACCCCGTTGACCGCCTCCGCTTCTTCCACCAGGTCCACCACTTCTTCCACCGCCGCCGCCTCTTGGGCCGCCACCACCCGGACCTCTTCTATCGCCACCACCTCTTGGTCCGCCGCCTCTTCTGTCATCCCTCCTATCGCCGCCACCTCTTCTGTCATCAAAGTCCCTCCTTTCTCTTCTGTCGGAAACTTCGCTCTTACCACCAACAAAGTTTGGATTCAGATCTCTCTTTGCTAATACTTCCCCTTTACAAATCCAGACCTTGATACCGATCTTTCCATATACAGTAAGTGCAAATACATTTGCATAATCAATATCCATTCGGAATGTATGCAACGGCACACGACCTTGTTTGATCTCCTCCGTACGGGCGATCTCGGCGCCACCCAAACGACCGGCTACCTTAATCTTAATTCCCTCGGCTCCCATGCGAAGTGCAGAAGCGATCGACATTTTGATCGCTCTTTTATAATTAATGCGATTCTCGATTTGTCTTGCTACCGTATCAGCAACGATCATTGCATCCAATTCCGGGCGACGGATCTCAAGGATGTTGATCTGAACATCTTCTTTATTGGTGAGTTTCTTCAACTCTTCTTTGATCCTGTCAACTTCGCCACCACCTTTACCGATAATGATACCTGGTTTAGATGTGTGAATGGTAACGATCAGTTTTCCCAGTGTTCTTTCAATAACAATTTTTGAAATACCACCTTTGTTGATACGGGCATTCAGGTATGTTCTGATCCTGTTGTCTTCGATCAGCTTGCTTGCAAAATCTTTTTTGCTGCCATACCAGTTGGACTCCCAACCGCGGATGATGCCTAACCTGTTACCAATCGGATTTGCTTTCTGACCCATGTTTTTATTTTAAATTCCAAATTTTTAAATCCCAAATTCCAATGTCTTCCCTTGTTGGGATTTGGTCCCGGTTATTACCGGGATTGTGTTTAGTTATTTTGTTTTCTTCCTGGTTGTTTTTTTCGTCTCACCTTCACCTTCTTCTTTAGCTGCAGCCTTCTTCGTTGTTCTTTTCTTTGGCTTTGCCTCATCGGCGGCCGCTACTGCTTCGATCTCTGCTGCAATTTCTTCAACTTCTTTTTTGTGTTCCTCGCTAATCACTTCTTTGATAAGCTCTTCAGTGATCACCGGCGGATAATCTACAATAAGGGTTACATGGTTACTTCTTTTGCGAACGCGATAACCTCTTCCTTGCGGGGCGGGACGCATACGCTTCAACGTTCTTCCACCATCAACCATGATGGTTTTTACCACCAACTCATGAACATCGCCATTTTCATTCTTTGCCTTCCAGTTACTGATCGCACTTAACACAAGCTTGCGTAAAGGCACTGCCGGGTGCTTCGTATTATGTTCAAGTATTCCTAATACTTTATCTACTTTTTTACCACGTATCAGGTCCGCCAGCAAACGCATTTTGCGCGGCGACGTCGGATAGTTTCTGAGTTTTGCTATTGCTTCCATTTAATAAGTTTTTAGTCTTGAGTTCAGAGCCCTGTGTCAACAATTGACTATGAACTACCGACTCTCGACTCTTTATGCTGTTGCTTCTACTTTCTTACTTGAGTGTCCTTTGAACTGGCGGGTGGGTGCAAATTCACCCAGCTTATGACCCACCATGAATTCCGTTATATACACCGGGATGAATTTATTCCCGTTATGTACAGCAAAAGTGTGCCCTACAAAATCCGGAGTGATCGTTGAACGCCTGCTCCATGTTTTAATCACACCTTTTTTTGCTTTGCCTTCATTCACAGCCAATACCTTTTTTTCAAGATGTGCTGCTACATAAGGACCTTTTTTTACTGAACGTGCCATATATTTTAAATTCCAAATTTTAAGATCACAAATTCCAATGTGAAGACCCCGGTTGGAATTTGGTCCCGATAATTATCGGGATTGTTTCTTGTTATTTACTTAATTTACTACCGTCCTTTCTTTGAATTATATGTTTATCACTTCCTTTGCCTTTTGTTCTCGTCTTTAAACCCCTGGAATACTGACCACTCCTGCTACGAGGCTGACCGCCTGAAGCTTTACCTTCACCACCACCCATCGGGTGATCAACAGGATTCATTGCTACACCACGGTTGCGTGGACGAATACCTCTCCACCTGTTTCTACCAGCTTTACCCATGCTCTGCAAAGCATGATCACTATTGCCCACGATTCCTACCGTTGCATAGCAATTGATCAACACCTTTCTCAATTCACCACTTGGCATTTTCAGCACTGCATATTTATCTTCTTTGTTTGTAAGCTGAGCTGATGAACCTGCGCTTCTTGCGATCTTTCCACCCTGGCCCGGTTGCATTTCAATATTGTGAACCATCGTACCCAGCGGCATATTCTTCAGCAATAACGCATTTCCAATTTCAGGAGCAACATCATCGCCGCTCGATATCGTCATCCCAACCTGTAAACCCTGGGGTGCTATGATATATCTTTTTTCACCATCGGTATATTCAACCAAAGCGATAAAAGATGAACGGTTTGGATCATACTCGACAGTTTTTACCGTTGCATCCATTCCTTTCTTATTTCTTTTAAAGTCGATGATCCTGTACTTCTTTTTATGTCCACCGCCGATGTAACGCATCGTCAGGTGCCCCGATGTATTACGGCCACCACTTCTTTTCTTTGTTTCAACAAGGCTTTTCTCAGGAACATTGGTAGTCACTTCGGCATACGCATTACCAATCCTCCATCTTGTTCCTGCTGTTACCGGTTTAAATTTTTTGAGTGCCATCTTCTTAAAATTCTAAAATTTTAAATCCCAAATTCCAACACTTCGCGGCGGTTGATTGCCATTCTTATGATTATCCCAAGCTCCCCTGCAGGGGATGGGGTTTATATGTTCGAATAAAGATCTATCGTTTCCCCTTCAGCAATTGTTACAAATGCTTTCTTATAAGAAGGTTTTTGTCCAGAAATAAAACCTGCTTTTGTATAACGGGTTTTACTTTTTGCCGGAGCAACAACCGTGTTTACATCAACAACCGTTACACCATAAAAATTCTCAATAGCCTTCTTGATCTCCAGCTTGTTCGCTTTTTTGTCTACACGAAAAGCATAACGACGGAGTTTCTCCTGCTGGTTATTTGCTTTTTCGCTTAAGATCGGCTTTATCAATACATCAGAAAGTTTCATTGCTCGACTTTTTTAAATTTATGCTTCGGTTTCTGTTTCTGCTTCAGTAAAAATCTTTGCGGCTCCTTCCGTCAATACCAATACATCAGCATTCACTACATCATAAGTATTCATATCGCTCAACAGTGTTCCCTTTACAAAAGGCACGTTACGATAACTCAGGTATACATTATCATTATACTCCGGCATTACAAACAATGTCTTTTTACCAAACACTTCAAGATTGTTTAGTATATCGGTAAAACTCTTTGTCTTTGGAGCATCCAGGCTGATATCTTCTACAATTACGATCGCGTTTTCTTTAGCCTTAAAGGAAAGAGCAGAAATTCTTGCAAGATCTTTTACTTTGCGATTCAATTTGATATCATATCCATGCGGCTTTGGACCGAATACAGTACCACCGCCTTTGTATAGCGGGTTACGGATATTTCCTTTCCGGCTACCACCAGTACCTTTCTGACGATGAAGCTTACGGCTTGCACCTTTTACTTCGGCACGGGTTTTCACTTTATGCGTTCCCTGGCGTTGTGCAGCGAGGTATTGCTTCACGGCAAGATAAACTACGTGCTGGTTAGGTTCAGCGCCAAAAATATCATCTGGCAATTCAACCTTTCTACCGGCCTTTTTTCCATCTATTTTAAAAACATCGATTTTCATTGTTCGTATTTTATTGTAGAGACAAGGCATGCCTTGTCTCTACGTGCGAAAATTATTTTTGGATCAAAACAATTGAACCGTTATAGCCCGGAATTGATCCGCTGATAAGTATATAATTCTTGTCAGGAAAAATTTTTACAACTTTGAGTCCTTTCATTTTAACGCGATCATTACCCATACGGCCAGCCATACGCATACCTTTCATTACACGGCTTGCATCAGACGAGTTACCAAGTGAACCCGGTGCCCTTTGCCGATCATGTTGACCGTGAGTAGCCCCGCCAACACCAGTAAAACCATGACGTCTTACCACGCCCTGGAAACCTTTACCTTTTGAAGTACCGACAACTTCAACTTGCTCACCTTCTGAGAAGATGTCAACAGTTACGGTTTCACCAATATTTTTTTGAAGAGAAAAGTTGCGGAACTCTTTAGAAAATCTTTTAGGAGATGTGCTTGCTTTTGCGAAGTGATTTTTTTCTGCCTGGTTTGAATGTTTATCATTCTTGTCGCCAAAAGAAAGCTGGAGTGCTTCGTAGCCATCGGTTTCCTTTGTTCTTACTTGTGTAACCACACAAGGACCTGCTTCGATAATTGTGCAGGCTGTTTGTTTACCCGAGGGATCGAAGATGCTGGTCATCCCAACCTTTTTCCCAATAATACCTTTCATTGTTTTCAATTTGTGCCTGCAGGATTATTGGGACAGTTGTCATTAGTTTTTAACTAACGACTCGTTAGTCACAACCTAACGAGATCACTTCAATCCCCGTTTGCCACCGACCTTTTCTTTTTTCCAGAAGTACCGGCAGTAAACAAACCCTGAATGGCTTGTTTTATATACCCCCAACCCCTTTGCTTCGCCATGACGGAGGGAGTTGAGAGAGTTAAATGTCAGAGCTCTTTTCTCCTCTACATTCATGTAGAGAGTTGAGAGATGACTAAGCTTTTTTATTATAAGAACTATTCAACCTAAGTCTCCCCTTTAGGGGGACAGGGGGTTTATGCCTTTATTTCCACTTCCACACCACTTGGCAGATCCAATTTACTCAGCGCATCAACAGTACGGCTTGAAGAAGTGTATATATCCAGTAAACGCTTATGTGTTGCGAGCTGGAATTGTTCACGACTCTTCTTATTTACGTGTGGTGATCGCAAAACGGTGAAGATCTTTTTACGTGTAGGCAAAGGAATAGGTCCTGTTACCACGGCACCCGTGCTGCGCACCGTCTTTACGATCTTTTCCGCTGATTTATCAACCAGGTTGTGATCGTAAGACTGTAATTTGATTCTGATTCTCTGCGACATGAGTAAAATTCCCCATTTGAATTTGGGAGCGCAAAGATAGGGGGATGCCTCTTACCGGGCAAAGATTTGGAAAAGAAATTTTTGTCCGGGTTATCTATAGGGTGATCCCCACAAAAAAGTTCCAGGTCTGGCTCTTCCATTCGTCCTGGTCATCGATGGCGTTGATATTAGTCAAGCCGATTTCATATCGTGTGCCTATATGAATAAGAGGCAGTTGCAGCATAAGGCCGCCCAAAACCGACAATTCCCCTTTCTTGAAAATATCTCTTGCAGTTTTGACGCTATCAACAGCCTCACTTACCAACATCCCCCATTGAGGACCTAATTGCAACTTCACCCGTTGGGAAGGACCGATATCAATATTCAGCAAGCCAGCAAGTTTGAAATAATTGAGTTTGGCTTTTTTCTGCTCACCTTCCAAAAACAGGTCGTCATAGATCACGGTAATATCATCGGACTGCTCTGCCGATGTTTGAACAAAATTCAATTCCGGTTGCAGGCCAAATTTTCTTGTAATATTTATCTGCATAAAACCACCCAATGAATAATTGTACTTAAACTCATCTTTAAATGATCTTCCATCTATCTTATTAAGGTTAACACCGGCCTTAATCCCCCAGCGAAACAAGGATTCTTTCTCTGATGGGTCTTTTTTCTTCTGGGAATAACTATGCAAACAAAGTGCAGATAATAGTAAAGGCAGAATTAGTTTTTTCATAATAGATTTTAATTATCATAATAACGAAATGTTTAGTGCTGTTGGTATTTACACCCTGAAATCATGCTAATCATATTCACATGCTTTGACGATATTTCGTTGAATT
>JAICPX010000595.1 GCA_025929635.1 Chitinophagaceae bacterium | reverse complement strand
TGACTTTTACAAGCAACGGGGGAAGTGAATCTCTTGGTCCACCCATCGGGGGAACGATGTTAGCGCAACCAAGAACCACGATTTTCAGGATTACGAGGATTATGAGGAGAAATGGGGAAAATACTCTTATAAAACCTTTTCCATGCATAAACCGGGATTTTCGGGATTAATAGGATTAAGGGGAGGAATGGGAAACTGCTTTTATTAAAATTCGTCCATCCATAAGATGAACCGCAAACTTAAACTGTTTATCCTTAATGACTGTTCCAATTTTCCTAATAATCCCGCAAAATCGTGTTAATCCTGGTTTAATCCTGGTTCTCCTGGTTCTCTTCCAATTCGTGAAGTGCCACCGTGAGTTTATTTGTTTTTACAAAATTGCACCAATGGCAATCCGGTCTGCCACAACCAATGTAAAAATCCCGATCCTGTATTTTTTGCCAGACAGTTACTATCTGCTGTGTAACTGTTTCAATATCGGAAGGATTTATGATCAGCTTTTCTTTCCTGTAATTCTTTTTTTTGTCCGGTTCAATAAAATCAAATTCAGTGCTGACAACTCTCCAGTCTTTCTGTTCATAATTATCAACAAGGATCTTATAAAAAACACCCTGTCTCCAGTAATCGCCGCCATTGGGTTCTTTATCAGAAGGTCCTTTTAATTTAGGAACTGCCTTGTCAGGATCGCCGGTCTTATAATCAACAACATTTACAGACTTGCCATCAAATTCAAGTTTATCAAGTTTGCCCCTGATCGGCACACCCTTCACGATCACGCTACGGATGTTTCTTTCAATGGCAACTATCTTATTAAACCCGTTGATGCGACTGTCATAATAATTACTCAACACTTCCTGCCCGTATTCCAGCCTGCGATCAAATTGTTCTTTGGTAAAACTCTCCCGGTGACGGTTCATCCACCATTCAAAGTCCTTAATAAAAGATTCCTTTGCGGGGAACTGGCCCGTTTTGCCTCCCATATTATCGGGCCCCAGCATTTTCCTGAATAATTGTTCCAAAGCATAGTGAACAGCAGAGCCGAATTCAGTTGCTTCATTTTTGGGAGAGGGGATACGGATCAGGTTTTGAAAATAGAATTGCAGCGGGCAACATAAATAATTATTCAATGCCGTTACATTCATTACAAACTTATCCAATAACCGGTCAGTAAATTCTTTTTCCAACTGCTCAATTTCCGGCGCCTCCGATTCCCCGAATTGTAACGCACTGAATTCTGACAATACTTCTTCATCGATAAATACTTTTTCTACCTGTAAAATGTGGCGGTCAAGTATTTCGGCAATGAACATCGAAGGCTCGAGATCCTTTCCATCATTTTTGAACCGGCTGTAGGAAATATAAAGATGTTTTTCAGCTCTTGTCAATGCAACATAAAACAAGCGGCGTAACTCTTCATCGTCCCGGGGTTTTGGTGATGATGAAAAGATCGTATCAGGCATGCTGTACCCGCCACCCGGCTTTCTTTTCTTTTCCCAAAATGATGCATTACAACCCGCAAAGAACACATATTCAAATTCAAGACCTTTTGATCCATGGACTGTCAAAAGATTGACTCCTTTCTCAGTTCCGCTTACCTGTATCAATGGTAATAAGAGCTCTTCTTTTTGCATCAGCTCGATAATATTCACCAGTTTCTGGAGTTTCATCGATGCGTTGCGACGTGTTTCTTCCTTTACAAAATCAAACAAGCCTGTTAGTACCTGGAGTTGCCAATGTTTATCGGGGCTTTGCATGATATGACTAAGAATGCCGGCTTCGCGAATTATATTTTCAAACAATTGCTGAAGCGTGACATTGGGAACCAGCGCGATAAGCTTTTCCAGTACAAACGAAGCTTTTTTCAGTCCTTCATGTATGCTTTTGCTAAACAGGTCTTTTTGAATAGCGATCGATCTTTCATGTAACAGTCTCCTCAACGAACTTTTTTCTTCTGTTCGCTGCTCTGCCGCTTCAACAGTTAACCTGGCAATTTCTACGGGTGGAATATTGAACCAGTCAAAATGTAATATTTCAAATAATATTTCATCCCCGCCATAAGGAACATCATGCTCGGCAGCAAGGTATTTAATGACCAGGATGATCTTTTGCGCCAGCGGCAATTCAAGAATATTGAAATTCCTTTTTGTATAAACAGGAATTTTTCTCTGTCTAAAGTATTGAGCAAGCTCTTCACCGTATTTATTTTCCTTATAAATTATTCCGATCCTGCCGAGCGGAATTCCTTCTGCCAATAATTTTTGAACCTGTAATGTGATATCGATCATTTCCTGTCGCTGCGTTTCATATTCTTTTATTATCGGCGAATGAGTAAGTGTGCTCATGTGATGGTGTGATGATCTTAACTCCTTGCTAAGATCAGGTAACTGCTTTACGAGTCTTTCTGCATTTTTATCTATCAGTGTTTTGGAAATATCAAGAATCGATTGTGTAGAGCGATAATT
>JAICPX010000247.1 GCA_025929635.1 Chitinophagaceae bacterium | reverse complement strand
CATTGAGTAATGCGACATTTCAAGCAGACATTAGTACCAGGCAGCAAGACTATCTCGGACAGGCAAGGTTCCAGGCAGGACTACTTTATTCGACTGCATTGAACAAAAAATGGGACCTGTCATTAGGGGGAAAATTCATTCCCAAAATAAAAATGTTTGCTGAAAGAACTGTCACGGTGACGGAAGGTGAAACTGTTCTTGTGCAAGATGAATTCATAAAATATGATCGATTTTATCTTCCGAATACGTATGCAATTGGAATCGCATTAAAAAAGAATAAGAAAAATACTTACACTTTTGATTATACATACGAGAACTGGTCATCCTTAAACATAAGTGAACGCGGCTGGCAACTTGCCAACAGCAATCGTTTTTCCGGCGGCGTTGAATTTTCAAAACAACAATGGTCAGCGGGTCAACTACTTGAAAAAAAATATTTCCAGGCAGGAGCATTTTATACGAACTCATACCTGCGCGTCAGGAATACACCAATAAATGAATTCGGTGTCACCGTTGGAACAGGCGGCTCATTAAGCCGCAATTTACTTTATACGCTTTCCGGTGAAATAGGCCGTCGCGGAACCAGAAAAAACAATCTGATTAGTGAAAATTATGTGCAGCTATCTATCGGTCTTTCTTTTAGCGATTACCTGTTTAGCAAAGGAAGAAGATATGATTGATCACCTAAATACGAAAAAACCAAAATGAAATATCGGGACAGGAAGACAAATCAACCGCCACACATACGTGTATGCGCGACTATACTTATGATGAAAAAAGCTTTATTAGAATATGATCAAAAGATTAATTGCGGGTTGATTGCGTTTTCTGTTCACAGGAAGCATCCTGTTCATCCGAACTTGCCGGCTTCAGTGATCTTATTCTTTTCCCTCTCCTCCATTCAACGATTTTGTAATAACAACTGCGGTCTATGAAATTCCTATTCTTATATTTATTATTGCTTATCTCATATTTGGCTTCAGGGCAGGAATTCGCCGGGAAATGGTTTTCAAAAGATCGGACCAGGATCTATCACATTTATAAGAAAGGTGATGAGTTTGAAGCTATTCTGGAAAAATCTTCAAGAATAAGTGACAAAGAAGGAGTCATTATTTTGCGCCAGGTAATTCAGGTTGGCAAGAAGAAACGATATAAGGGTTCAATTTATGCTGCAGATTCGCCAATTTCCACCACAGCAAAAATCAGGTTTGCAGAGGATGGCCGGGTACTATATCTGCGTTTAAGAAGAATGTTTTTCATCAATGTTACCATTAAATGGTATCGATCTATAGAAAACCAACCGACACAATTACGAGCACCAATTGAATCTTTTAAATGACTAGTCTAACCCGTTTATTTTGTAGGTGAGGTTGCTGGCTCGGGGTGGGCGTCAGCGTTCATTTTACCTGTAACCAGAGCAAGAACGGTTTGCAAAATTCTTAAATGTCCGATCATTTCCGTTCGTCAGTGAATCATCTTTTTATCGCTCTTCGACCGGTCTCCTGGCGATCTGTTAAGAACGTAGAGAGTCAAAGACCCGAAGAGAAGAGATTTGATGCGCTGATTTCATAATTGCAAGCAAGTGTGGTAATAACCGGCTAGTGGAATGAGCCCAGGATTGAACCTACAAGCATGAGTTCATCTACTGAAGCTTGATTTTTCAAAAAGGATTTAATTCTTAAAACGATTTTGCCAATCGCAGGTGTCAGGCTATTTTTGCGCCGGAGAGATGGCAGAGCGGTCTAATGCGGCGGTCTTGAAAACCGTTGACCCAAAAGGTCCGGGGGTTCGAATCCCTCTCTCTCCGCTTTCCATATAACTGTTTGATTATTAGTTAAGTCTGGAGGAATTTGGCAAACAGGTAATCTCTTTGAACCTAACTACCGAAAATGATCTGATTAATGCAAATTTCATTGGAGGAGTGAATTTGCATCGCATTTTAATTTAACCGGTTTTCCACTAGTTTTAACCATACATTCTCACCGTATAAGGATACCCGGTTATCAAAAACCCTTTTAATTCGATTTTCAATTTCCCAATCGCTGGTTCAGGAATTGTAAACGATCCTGTAATCCTAAACTCGAAGAAGTCCAGGTCAGGCAAGTTTATCGTGGTATGGTCTTACTTACTCAAAGTATTAATTAATTAACCCCTTTATTCAAGATCTCAGTTAAGTAAAAATGCACAAACGACTCCGTTAATTCCGGACGCCTTGTATTATTAGTATAACTTGAAGGTTTAATGATATATCCTGGAAGTATTAGTTCACCGGTAATGACTCCGTCCACGGTTTCCGGGGAAGTGGTCATTATAAAAACTTTCAAATGCTGAAACTTTTTTCACTTCGTAAGGTTCTCAAAAATTCAATACCGTTCATTTTTGACATATTGAGACCGGTTTAAACGACATCAGGCAAGACCGGGTTTCCAGCGATGTTGAACAGCTCGAATGCCTCTTTGCCGTTGCGGGCCAAAGAGAAATGGTTATTGGAATCGCACTTATTAGTCTTATGAACTGTTTTTATGCTTCAGATATCCTCCCAAAAATCTAACTTGGGGCAAATAAGACGAGTCTGCGATGAAATTGGTATTATTTGACGTATATGGAACATTACTCAACATGAGCAGTGTGGAAAGAAAAGTAAATGAAATACTCGAAAGCAAAAGAGGATATATCTATTGGTTCGAACTCTTTATGCAGTATTGCTTTGTTGACAATTGCATGATTCAGTTCAATAAATTCAATGCTATCGCCACGGCCACTATGCAAATGGCGGCTCACACATTTGATGCGCGCCTGAAGGAAGATGATATTTTAGATGTCCTTGATTTACTAAAACAGCTACCCATTAACCAGGACGTTGAAAAAGGTTTATCAGATTTGAATGATCTTGGAGTCCGGATTGCAGCTCTCACCAATTCTTCCGAAGAAACGGTTATTGACAGGATGGAACGGACCGGACTCATATCCTATTTCGAAAAAGTGCTGAGTGCTGAACATGTAGGCAGATATAAGCCTGATATAAAAGTTTATAACTGGGCAGCAGAATCGCTCAGATTGGCACCAGGCGAAATCATGATGGTTTCGATCCATGGGTGGGATCTTGCAGGTGCTGCGAACGCCGGTATGATGACCGGCTACTTAAAACAAGCCAATCACATAATTTATCCCCTGGCTCCAAAGGCCGATCTTGTGTTCGGGAATCTGCCAGATCTGGCTAAACAGATTTCTGGGTGGCCTGATACGACACAAAGCACCATTGTATAATATTTCCACGTTCCGGGAACTGTCATTCTTCAGTTACATCTTTGTTCCCCAGGAACGCGACCGTCACAAAACAGCATACTTACTCTGACTTTTTACCGTTGGTACTGAAGTTGAAAAAATCATTTCAACAGCACTTGATTATGACGGCTTAAATCAAGTCTTTCGGAATTCTATAATGCCAGAAACTTTGAATAAACCCGGTTCAATAAGGATGAGTGTACGTTACAGACTGAAGGATGCTGGAATGCACCTGACAAGCGCCTGCAGCGTTTATATTGATCAGGTTTGCTTGTCCAAACAGAGCCAAGACCTGCAAAACATTTTTTTAATAATGCAAAAGTCGCTTGTCGTACTAAGACTTATCCCAAACATTCCAATCGCATATACCCAAGCGGAAAATAAATGTTTATGAAGTGCTTTATTCCCTTACGGATAATAATAACAAAAACTGCCAACCTGTTAATATGCCATGCCAGCTAAGTTGAGAAGAAATATTGAGGATTCGTACCGCCGGAAACAAACGGGGCGGATCGACCCCGTTTTAATTAAAGAATTAAACATACCTGTTGAAGATCGAATAAAACAAATGTTACTTAATTTTGAAAGGATAAAGTGAATGCCGGCACAACCCGAAAAATGTATGGTTGTCAATATTCCTGAATATCGTTTGACAATCGAATGCCAGGCAGTTTGTCAACAGAACATTAAAGTATGATCCTCTTCATAACATAATTGACCTTTACTATCAGGTCAGGATCTTGCCGATGAAATTGATTCCCTGAAAGAAAGAATGAAAAAATATAAGCTTTATAGAAACAGTTTACGTATACGGCAAGGATTGAATGCAAAACGAGAGATTGACCTTTCCCAGGTCAAGGCAAGCATTCCGGAAGATGTTGTTCAAAAGCAAAAGAATATCGATACTGCGCCCCAAAAACCATTATCCAAACTCGAAAAGCCTATCCTTGTGTTAAAAGACGAGCTAAGAACTCTTTATACTGTAATGCAGGAATATAGCCTTGCAAATACGATTGTAAAAAATACAGATTCTTCAACAACCGGTAAAATTGAGAATTTTGTGGCTAAGTTCTCAAGGTTTTTGATAAGAAATGAACGTGAAAAATCAGGCGAGTCGCTTCGTATAACATCCATGGCAGATTCATTAAAACTTGTAGTTGAATAATTCTTATCACTTATGATTGAACAGCTGGAAATAGAAAAATTATCACTTGAAGATTATCAGCAGTTGGTTGATGTCATGAAAGCATCCTATCCGAAATGGTCAGGAGGCTATTGGAGTATGGGCGCAATTAAGAACCTGATCAATATGTTTCCAAGCGGGCAAATGGTTGTAAAGGTGAACGGAAAGGTTGTGGGCTGTGCCCTTTCCATTATTGTAGATTACGATCGGTTTGACGATGAACATACCTATAAGCAGATCACAGGCAACTATACGTTTACCACGCATGATCCGAATGGAGATGTATTATATGGGATTGAAATATTTATTCACCCTGATTACAGGGGGCTGAGACTTGGCAGAAGATTGTATGATGTCAGGAAGGAGCTGTGTGAGGAATTAAATTTACGGGCGATCGTATTCGGCGGACGGCTGCCCAATTATCATGAATATGCGGATTCAATCAGTCCAAAAGAATATATTCAAAAAGTAAAGAATAAAGAAATCTATGACCCGGTTCTTTCATTTCAACTGTCAAATGACTTCCACGTAAAAAAAGTCTTGAAAGAATACATGCCTGAAGATATTCAGAGCAAGGAATATGCAACGCTGCTGGAATGGGATAATGTTTACTATTCAGTGCTTACCAGGAAATCGTTTACACCGACAAGCAACGTAAGACTGGGGTTGATCCAGTGGCAAATGAGGCTTTACAAAGACGTTGAAGAGCTGTTTGTCAATGTGGAGTATTTTATTGATGCCGTGTCTTCCTATAAAAGTGATTTCGCCCTCTTGCCGGAATTATTTAATGGACCATTGATGGCAAAGCATAACGATCTGAATAGTGCGGAGGCGATGAAAAAAATTTCTGAGTATACGCCGAAAATAAGAGATCGGTTCCAGGAACTGGCGATCAGGTACAATGTAAATATTATTACGGGCAGCCTGCCCTCCCTGGAAAATGGGTCATTACATAATATTGGTTTTTTATGCCATCGAAATGGGAAGATTGAAACGTATGAAAAAATTCATGTAACACCAGATGAGGCAGCACAATGGGGTATGAGGGGCGGCAATGCGATCCAGGTTTACGATACGGATGCTGGTAAGATCGGAATTCTGATTTGTTACGATGTTGAATTTCCGGAGCTTTCAAGATTTTTGGCTACACAAGGAATGCAGATCCTTTTTGTTCCATTTTTAGCAGATACACAAAATGCGTACATGAGAGTTCGCGGCTGTGCACAAGCCCGGGCAATAGAAAATGAATGTTATGTTGCAATAACCGGCAGTGTTGGCAATCTCCCTAAAGTCGAGAATATGGATATTCAATATTCGCAGGCGGCTGTTTTTACGCCTTGTGATTTTGCATTTCCTCATGATGGTATAAAAAGCCAGGCGACGCCCAACACGGAAATGATTCTTATCACTGACGTTGATCTATCATTGCTGGATGAGCTACATTCATACGGTAGCGTAAGAAATTTGAAGGACAGGCGTACCGACATGTATGAAGTAATTTTAAAAAAAAGAGATACTTAATGCGGAATACACCAATGATAAACTTAATTTGAGCAATCGTACAGCTTTTCCTGTTTGTCATTCTTAGTCTTGTTGGTTCGGTAACTGGCGGCCGGCATTCGAAAGAATTTGAAAACAAGAAGGAATTAACACGAATGAATGTTGTGGTTGGAAAAGCTGCAAATAAGACCGTGTTTTTCCAGATGAAATAAAATATATTACTTGCGGCCTCAATTGGAATACACCATGAAGCATAGTTAAGAATGAGATTCAGCCTGTAATCATCGAAACAAAAACTACCTTCATCGGAATAAAATAGTACAATTGACGGAGAGTCAGCAATAAAGACTCAATACCCTCTGTGGAAACAGCAATCGCTCAGCATGCGCAATTTATTGGGGAGAGCACGTCCGGAAAATGATGGTGATATTATTATAATTAAAAGCAAAATGGCTGCAAGCGACAAAGTAAAGTTGGTACAGTGGTTAACAGCCAGATTAATTCAACCAAATATTAAATTAATTTTCCAATAATGATTTCAGTAGTAATTCCCGCATTGAATGAAGAGAAAACTATCGGGCAGGT
This sequence comes from Chitinophagaceae bacterium, assembly GCA_025929635.1. Taxonomy (GTDB): domain Bacteria; phylum Bacteroidota; class Bacteroidia; order Chitinophagales; family Chitinophagaceae; genus VBAS01. Next base: position 182 of record JAICPX010000247.1, on the reverse strand, counting down.
TGTTCAACTTGCCAATAGATCACCAAATGTCACTGAAGTGATAGTTGTTGACGATAAGTCGCTTGATAACACTGTAAATGAAGCAAGAAACGCCGGAGCAACAGTCATGACGAGTACAAAATTAGGCAAAGGAGCGTCGATGAGGGACGGCGCTCTTTATTCAAAAAATTCAATTCTCGTTT
>JAICPX010000485.1 GCA_025929635.1 Chitinophagaceae bacterium | reverse complement strand
TTGTATTACATCAACAGGCACGGGTGTATCTAAATTACTTCGTTCTTTTGCCGACCGTGAGCCTACCACAATCACATTCTCTGCCTTATCCAATGGCCTTAATATGATGTCAAAGTGTTGAACACTTCCGTCAATTATATCTACATTGTATTGTGCTGTATTAAATCCCACATACGAAATTGTCAATATGTATTTTCCAGCTTTCGCCGAAAAGACAAACTCTCCCCTCGCATCTGACAAAATTGTTTTTTTTGCAAAGGAAATGGTTGCTCCTGATAAAATCTCGTTGTTATGGGTAACTTTTCCTTTCACAATTCCATTTTGGGCATGGGAGCTACAATGGTGGCAAAAAAACAAAATCAATAATACAATGCACCTGGTAAGAAATTTTCTCATAACAGAAGCTTTTATTTTTGAAATTGCTACTGTCAGTCCTCCAATTAACAAATTGCGTTCTTTACTTTTCGCGGGTGACGAATTTAAATTCAATTAAGGTCGAATTCAATACCAGAAAGACGTTACCTATTAAACTATCCGGCCTTTGATCGCTTTCGCTACTGCCTCCGATTTTGAATGTACCTGGAGCTTTCGATAAATGTTCTTTATATGTACGTTAACTGTTTCGATACTGATAAAGCAAGTATCGGCAACCATTTTATAACTCATTCCTTTCACCAAACAGGTCAAAATTTCTTTCTCACGGTCAGTAAGATCAAAAGATTCTTTATTGCCTGTTTCTGGTCTTGCTTTTACCATTTTCAATACACGATTCGCTATAGAAGGAGTCATGGGACTTCCGCCTTCATATATTTCTTCAATAGCCTCTAATATTTCTGCCGGAGAAGTATGTTTAAGAATATATCCTTCTGCTCCTGCACAAATGGAATTAAATATTTTTTCATCATCATCGAAGATCGTCTCCATTAATATTTTCATTTCGGGATACTCTTCTTTGATCAGTGCTACAGCTTCAATACCATTGATCCCCGGCATTTCTATATCCATTAAGATAACGTCAGGTTTTGCATGCGAAATATTTTTTAAGAGATTGTTGCAGTTCGGAAAAGCGCCGACACATACAAAACCCGGGGTTCCTCCTATCATGGCTGTAAGCCCTTCCAATAAACTCCGGTTATCTTCAAAAATGGCCACCTTTATCATTCAAAAAAATTATTATAGCGAATAATTCATTCTAGGTGTTAAGCATCATTTCAATCCCCGTTCCTTCACCGTTTGCTGATATAATATTTAAGCTAGCATGTATTTCATCCGCCCTTCGTTTCATATTCATCAATCCATTTCCCCGGCTTTCTGCATTTACTGGAATTCCTTTTCCATTATCACGAATTGTAAGCCGGATAACTTTGTTTTTCTCCGTAAGTGAAATCGAAACACGGGTAGCCCCGGAATATTTTATAAGATTTGTAATTGCTTCCTTGAAAACTAGGTAAACGTTTTTTCTTACCTGCATAGGCAATGCAATTGAGTTTAATCTTTCATCCACCTCAAAAGTATATTCCACTTTTTTTGCTTTCAATAACTGGTAGGCAAAAGAACGCATTCGCACAATGATCTTTTCAAACGAATCATTCTCCGGATTTATCGTCCATACAATATCACTCATGCTTTCAATGATCTTTCGTGAATTTAAACCAATAAGCTCCAGGGCGGGAATATCTTTTCCTGCTTGTTGTTTGGCCACTTCACTATAAATGGAGATGCTATTAAGCGTCGACCCTATATCATCGTGCAGGTCGCTGGCGATATTGTTACGAATTGTTTGCAATCTTTTGATCTGTTGTAATCGATAACGATAAATTCCGTAAAGAATTACTGCGATAATGGCTATAACCATAATCACAAACCAGGCAGTCTGTGTAAATGGCGGAATGATTGAAATGCCAAAAGAGGTTACTTGTGGCGAATAATCTCCAAAGCCATTAGTTGCCCTGATCAGGAGTTTATAATTACCCGGAGTAATTTTTGTAAAGGTCAGCTCTGGGTCGCCCTCGATTTTATTCCAAACCGTATCACCGCCATTATATAATGTGTATTCGTATTTTATTTTATCAGGATCGAAAAGCGAATAATCAGAAAATTTAAATTGGATAAGATCATAGCTATTATATTTTAATTGCAATGATCCATGTTTTAAAACCGAATCAAGCAGTAGATCTTTTTCGTTTAATTTTATAGAAAATCGAACTAGGCCGGGTGCAGGCAGAGGAGGTATAGAATCAAGATTAAATACAACAAATTCTCTTGCTGCTGAGGACATCAATATCATTTCACCCCGATCATTCACGGGTAATGCGTAAGAGAGTTCAGATAATAATCCTTTAAAATCCTGGTTGACCGATAATCTTTTCTGTTTACCTGTAGCTATATTTTGAATATTAATTTCGAAAGGAGTAGCGCTACAAAGCCAGTCTTTATACAGAAGAGATCCTATGTGATCGCCATAGCCCAATTTTGTTTTAAACAAGTCTGAATAAAACGTAATGGAATCATTCGTCGTATTTAAAAGTACCGGCGACATGTTAACCTTCAGGTATATTCTTGATGAATCGAAGTTGTATAACTGATAAACCGAACTGGGCAAACACCCTTTCTGATCAAGACAGCCTTTAAATATCTTATCCACCCTTCTCTTCTTAAGATTAATTTTATATAATTCCTTATCGGAAGGGAAGCTGATCCAAAATGTAGAGCTGTTCCTATGCAACACTGTTGGATAACTGAAGCCCTTTATGCGGTTAGGATAAGGTTCTTTTGCACGTGGTTCACAAATAAAGATCGAGTCAAGCTTGTCTTTTATTGGGTCGAAAGAATAGAGGTATCCATTCCCAAAAAGCCAATAGACATTTGAAACATCAGGAACTCCATAATGCTCTACCCGCTGTGAAAAATCAAGATCTACTTCTTCTGTTTTCAGGGTTCGCAGATCTACTTTAAAATCTTTGATCACAACATTACGGAAATCGAGAGGTTCTTTTGATGGTCGCAGAATGGCAATATAAATGTATTCCGAGCTAAGTTCCGGGTTGAAATATGCGGGATATTTTTTCCATTGATCACTGAACAAGGCATTTGTGATGTGCAGATTTTTATCAAATCTCAGCAATTTGGGCCTTCCTTCATCTTGCTGGAGCAGGAAATAATCGTCATGAAATCCGTTAATGAAGAAAATGTTTTTAAATGAAGTTTCTTGTTTTAATACAATTCGATTTACATAGTCATCCGGAGTAACGCCATCAACCGATATTTTTTCAAAAGGAATTTGTTTTACCTGTAAGTTTCTTTTTTTAACAACAGACAATCCTTTACTTCCAATTATCCATAACAAGTCCTGATCCCTCTTATTGTCATTGGATCTCATATTTGTTTCAGGAAGGAACGCGTCTACTTTGCCGAGTGGCAGCAGATCAGGATCGTCAGCAAGGTATTCACACTTCGAAATATCGGAATTAAGTTTTACAAGATATTTCTCAGCTACCTGGACCCATTGATTTCCTTCGCCATCGATCTTCACTACCCGGATGGGATGTCTTTTATTTATATTGGTATCAGCCCGGATATTCAGATCATCAGTGAAAGTATAATAAGCGCTT
>JAICPX010000469.1 GCA_025929635.1 Chitinophagaceae bacterium | reverse complement strand
GGTAAGTAAATTAGAGATCCTGGCTGAAGGCTTTGAAAATAGTGATCGTAAAGTTTTGCTTTGTAAAGTGCAGCAAGCCTATACTATTTACAAAGAGCTTTTAATTTATTACGGGGTAAACCAACTTCTTCATTTTGCCTGGAAAAACAAGATCAGCGACTGGGAAAAATTTTACAGCTCATTACCAATACGGGCAAGAAGGAGTAATTGGTTGAATATCGGCGGCCAGTTATTCCCGCAACCTGCAGTAACTACTTTTAAGAAAGAGATTTACTCCGGTAAAATAAAAAGCTGGGAGGATGTGCATGGTTTTTATCTTACCAATTCCCGGATCTATCACGAACAAAAAATGCAGCATGCTTTTGCATCGTTGCTTGAGATCTGCCAGCTTAAGCCGGTTGAGTTTGATCAGAAGATATTTAAAAACCTGGCCCAACAAGCCCTGGCTACAAGAGAGTGGATGGTAAAAGGAATATTTGAATCAAGGGCTAAAGACTACCATAATCCATTTAGAAAAATGGTTTATGATAACCGTAAGCAGATGGAAATGGTGATCGGCAAACTGGATGACAACAGTTTTATCAAAAAGAAGGTTACCGAAATGAAAGAATACCGCGCAAAAACAAAAGAATTGCTGAAAAAATTCAACCGCTGATCATTTATAATCCCGGCTTGTAAAAGGGTAATAGGTAGCTGCGAACCCGGCACTGTAACAGGCAGAATAATAAGCGAGGTCAAATAAATAATGCTTTAAAGGTTTCTTGCCCTCGCCAATCTTGATTATCAGGGCCGACATGATCGCTGTTCTTTGGATAAAATTGTTCAGGTGGTATTGATCAGTGAACATCACCAATACGGAAGTAGATAGAAAAAATCTCGGCCCGTTATCAGGATTGCCCCCCTCATATTTATTTCGCCAGCTTACTTTAGGGTCAAACCATTGCTTATTGACGCCGGGAAATGTCTTCTCAAACATCTTGTAATTGAATTGCAGTGTTTCGTTAAATCCTTTTGCAGCACCACCAACGAATACAAGACCACCGGTTAGTATCTTATTCTTATCGATTCGCCACTTTTTTTTCCCGGTGTCTTGGGCATGTAAAGAAAATGAAACAAAAACCAGGAGCGCAGTAATAATTCTCATAAAAGACAATTTTAGTATGCCGAATTTTTAATTAACAATTAAACATTTCCAGCGGATAGGAATTGATCTTTTATGAGGATGTCCGGGACAAAAGGGGTTAATAACGGGGATAGTGGAAGAGTGAAATTTCAGTTCAGGATAAAGCAACCGTTAAATTAAAATCCAGGTTGCAGAAATGGAAATATTGTGCAATGAAAATTCACGAACAGGTATATTTACGAATAACCTGTATTAACTGAAATGCCATTATTTCTTTCTGAAAAATATCCGAACGGGAACACCTTTCAAATCGAAATTCTGCCGAAGCTGGTTCTCAAGATAGTTTTTATAAGGTTGTTTTATATCATCAGGAAAATTGCAGAAGAAGGCAAATGATGGGACTGCGGTCGGCAGCTGCGTTACATACTTGATCTTAACAGGGTTGCCTCTCACTACCGGCGGATGGTAAGACTGGATGGCTTTTAAAATTACGTCATTCAGCTCCGAGGTAGGTATCCTTCGCTTTCGGTTCTCGGCCACTTCAAGGGCTATTTCAATCGCCTTAAATATTCTTGTTTTTTCCTTTGCTGAAATAAATAAAATCGGTACGTCAGTAAATGGAGCCAATTTTTGTTTCAGCATTTCCTCATACTCTTTCGCAGTTTTGGTTTCTTTTTCTACAAGATCCCATTTATTTACAAGCACAACTATACCCTTTCCCTTCTTTGCTGCGAGACTGAATATACTGACATCCTGTGCAGATACCCCTTTCACGGCATCGATCAATATCATACAAACATCAGCCTCATCCATTGCTTTGATTGCACGAATAACCGAGTAAAATTCGAGGTCTTCATGCACTTTTGCTTTTCTTCGAATACCTGCTGTATCGATAAGGATAAATTCTTTTTGAAAAAGTTTGTAATGTGTGTGTATTGTATCGCGGGTCGTGCCGGCAATTTCACTTACGATGGTACGCTCCTGTCCTATCAAAGAATTTAGTAATGATGATTTACCAACATTGGGCTGACCAATGATCGCAAACTTTGGTAAGGGGTCTGATGACGCTTCAGCATCAGGATCTTCACCAGGTATCAACTCAGTGACCGCGTCCAGCAACTCGCCGGTGCCACTACCACTCACGGATGAAATAAAAAATATTTTGTCAAATCCAAGGCTGTAAAATTCTGATGCTGCCAGCATCCTATCGTTATTATCCACCTTATTGACAACCAGGAAGACAGGTTTTGAACTTTTACGCAGCAATTCGGCCATCGCATCATCAAGATGCGTGATCCCTGTTGCCGCATCAACCATAAAAACGATCACGTTGGCTTCTTCGATCGCAATAGCCACTTGCTTTCTTATTTCCTTTTCAAACACATCATCGGTATGTGGTACAAATCCTCCTGTATCGATTATATTAAAATTCTTTCCGTTCCAGTCTGCTACCCCATATTGCCTGTCCCTGGTCACGCCGCTTATGTCGTCAACGATCGCCTTACGCTCCTCAAGTAAGCGGTTAAAAAATGTGCTTTTACCAACATTCGGTCTGCCTGTTATTGCCAATGTAAACCCCATAATTTCCAATGATATCTACTATCTAAAATTATATCAAAACCCTAATGATATCCATATTCTTTCAGCCATGTATCATTATCTCTCCATTTATCTCTCACTTTTACAAAAAGCTCTAAGAAAACTTTTTGCTGTAAAAACTCCTCAATTGATCTTCTCGATTCGGTTCCGAGTTTTTTGATCATTTTACCACCTTCTCCAAGAATGATCGCTTTTTGCGATTCTCTTTGTACAATAATATCTGCTGAAATCTTTATCAACGTGCTTTTCTCTTTGAATTCATTTACCACCACTGTTGACTGGTAAGGGATCTCATCTCCAAACAAATCGAATATTTTCTCCCGCACAAATTCCGCTACGAAAAATCTTGTTTGCAGATCGGATATTTCTTCTTTATCAAAAAACGGTTCTCCGTCGGGTAAAAACTCAAGTATCTCCCTGATAAACTTCTTTTTGTTGATACCACTTGTTGCTGAAATCGTAATTGTTTTCTTACAGTACGGTTTACCGGAAAAAAACTCTATCGATGATCTTATCTTTTCCTGGCTTGCCCTATCGATCTTATTGATCACAACGATCGCCGGGACTTTCAGTTTTAATGAATTGAAAATTGAATCACAATCCTGCAGATCTTCGTTAACATCAACAATTAATAATGCAACATCAGCATCCTCCAATGAATTCTTGACTGCACCCATCATTTTTTCATGCAGCTTATATTTTGGCTCGATAATGCCGGGAGTATCTGAAAAAACAATCTGATACTCGTCTTCTGTCAATATTCCTTTAATACGATGTCTTGTTGTTTGCACTTTGGGTGAAACAATGGCGAGTTTCTCCTCCATCAGCGCATTGAGCAGTGTACTCTTGCCCGCATTAGGTTTACCAAAAATATTTACGAATCCAACTTTCATTAAAAACTTATGACGACAGGTCACAAGCCGATTGCGAAGAATTGAGGAGGTAGTCAAATTCTATTGCCGGAATGCGCCTGCAATGAATAAAAACGGGGACAATCAATGTTGCCCCCTTTGTTGCGAAGGGGAGGATCGAACTCCCG
>JAICPX010000582.1 GCA_025929635.1 Chitinophagaceae bacterium | reverse complement strand
GGTTAAGGTTGAGGTTAAGGACACCAGCTTTCCTGAACCTTAGCCTCAACCTCAACCTCAACCTTAGCCTCAACCTCAACCTCAACCTTAGCCTAAACCTTCGTCGTAACCTCAAAATAATGTTAACCTCCGGGGAATGACATGAAAGCGACAAACCGGCCCGGCTAATAAACCGTAAATTTGTTGAACAAAGAACAAATGAAAATGAAACATATTTTGATATTATTGATCGTTGCCGCGGCTTGCCAGCAATGTACTTATTCACAATCATCAAAAACAAAAACCGCGAAAATGGATACTACTGCCAACAAAAAGAACAACCCCGTTTATTCCAATACTGATACTTCAAAAGTGAATTTGAGTGAAGAAGAATGGAAGAAGATATTGCCGGAAGATATTTATTATATCGCCCGTCAAAAAGGAACTGAAAGACCGTGGACGAGTAAGTTCGAGGCATTTAATGAAAAAGGAACTTATTATTGCGCCGCATGTGGTAATGCCTTGTTTAAAAGCGATACTAAGTTTGAAAGTGGCTGCGGTTGGCCAAGTTTTTATGAACCGATCAGTAAAGAAAGCATTATTTATACTGAAGATCGCACGCATGGCATGGTCAGAACGGAAACACAGTGTGGACGCTGTAAGGCCCACCTGGGTCATGTTTTTGAAGATGGTCCACCGCCAACCGGTTTACGTTATTGTATCAATGGTGTAGTCCTTGATTTTGCAAAAGCAAAAGAAGCCGAGAAAAAATACAATGAGAAGAAGGGCGAAAAACCAAATCAATAAATGATATTCAAATGACCCGGCGCTGGTTGTTATGACAGTATGATCGACAAACTAATTGCAAGGTTGAACGGGCTTCACCCGATGAGTGAAGCATTAACCGAAAGAATCAGATCGATGGTATGGATCACGGATCATCCAAAAAAGACCATACTGCTAAAAGAGGGAGAAGTCAATAATCATATTTGCATGGTGGCAAGCGGACTGGTGCGATCTTATTATATAAATGAAGGAAAAGAGATCACTTCCCGGTTCATGGATGAAGGATTTATCATCACGTCCTGGATCAGCTTTTATACCCGGAAGCCGGGCAACGAATTCATCGAAACCCTGGAAGATACCACCCTGACCTGCGTACATTATAATGATATCCAAAAACTATATGAAGAATTTCCTGAGTTTAATATTATAGGACGCAAGCAGGTTGAATATTCTTTTTATATGGCAGAATTAAGAACCCGGATGCTGCGAAAAAATACAGCCGAAGAAAAATATAAATTCTTTCTTGAAAATCACCCCAATCTTCTTCAGCGGGTGTCGCTCAAACATGTGGCCACCTACCTGGGAATGAATGAAGAAACGCTGAGCCGCGTTCGAAGCCAGTATCATAAGACCCACTGATCTTTATTAATTGTTAAAACATTTCATAGGAGAAATGTCTTGACAATTGTCAAGCAGTTAAAGAAAAAAGAGCACTAATTTTTCAATGAAAATTCACGTTCAAAACAATGTTTTTTGGGATGACGATATTTTAATCATTAAATCTTTCCTTTGAACACGACTCCCTCCCGCAGAGGGAGTTTTTTATTTTCCTTTGTGAAATGACATTATATTTACCCTCCTAAAAATTAGTTGCATGAAACAAAAGCTCAAATCATTATTCTTTATCCCGTTTATTTTACTTTACCTGGTTTCGGTTGGCCAGTATAAACTCACCGATCCGATACCCGTTGACCCCAACGTAAAGATCGGCAAGCTGGCTAATGGACTTACTTACTATATCCGCAAAAACGTAAAACCTGAAAAGAAAGTAGAATTGAGACTTGCGGTAAATGCAGGTTCTGTTTTGGAAAACGATAACCAGCGTGGCCTTGCTCACTTTATGGAGCATATGGGATTTAATGGCACGAAGAATTTTCAAAAAAATGAGCTAGTCGATTATTTGCAAAAGACAGGTGTCAAATTCGGCGCTGATCTCAACGCCTATACCGGCTTTGATGAAACTGTTTACATCTTACCCATTCCAACCGAAGATCCTGCAGTAGTTGAAAAAGGTTTTACCGTTCTGGAAGATTGGGCGTTCAACAACCTGTTTGATAAGAACGAAATTGAAAAAGAACGTGGTGTTGTTCTGGAAGAATCAAGATTAAGCAAAGGTTCTTTTGAAAGAATGAGCCGGCAGTATTTCCCCAGATTGTTCAATGGTTCAAAATATGCAGAACGGTTGCCAATAGGAACGGATGACGTACTGAAGAATTTTAAATATGAGACACTAAAGGCATTTTATAAAAACTGGTACCGCCCGAACAATATGGCCGTCATCGTTGTCGGCGATATTGACCCGGCAGACGCGGAAAAGAAGATCAAAGCGCATTTTTCAAAGTTCACGAATCCTGCCAATGCGCCGGTAAGACCATCGATCATTCCCATCACACAAAGAACAAAACCTGAAGGCATGGTGGTAACCGATGATGAAGCTACCAACGAGGTTTTGCAAATTTTTAATTTCATAAAGCCTGCCAAAAAAATAAAAACATGGAATGATTACAGGCAAAATCTTATTGAAGAACTGATCAGTTCCCTGATCAATCTGCGACTCAATGAGCTTACGCAAAAAGAAAAT
>JAICPX010000251.1 GCA_025929635.1 Chitinophagaceae bacterium | reverse complement strand
CTGTTACACCGTAAGCCGTTTGTACATCATTGGCGAGGGTCTGTAATGCGAGACTGGTGATTCCCGTCTTTTCGACATAGTTGGCATTTGTGCTATTGCTTGTACGCGAAAGATTGTTCCAGTTACCACCACCATTATTACTTTGATATATCACTAATCCTGGCTCGGATTGACCATTCAATTCTGCGTCAAAATATTTCAAACGGAGTGTTGCATTCAGACTACTGTTATTTGTCGGGATGATATGATAGTAACGGCAGATGCTGATTGCTAAGCCTGTTCCACTTTGGGCTGTGTGACCGCGGCGGATTGTAACTGAACCAAGATTGGCAGGGCTTGTAATAAATGCTCCGAGATTGCCCGGATTGTTTCCGTTAGGAGAATTCAAATTTTGTGTGACCTCGATAAAACCGCCATTGGGCCCGATGATCCGGTTGGTTTCCGTTTCACTGGAAATATTGGCACCAGTAGATAGCAGAATGTTATTTCCGTTAAGATCAAGCTGCCCGGAAACAAAGACAATAGAGGAACCCACATTGATATTTCTGCTCAGCAAAATTTTTGCATTATTCGTTTTTGCCATTTCGACAATATAAAAAGAAGGCATGCTGCTTCCACTGATATCTGTGTTTTGTGTTCCCGTGAATTTAAAGCTTCCTGTACCTGCTGCGATCGTTCCATTGTTCACAAGGTTCATATCCGAAAGCACTACCGATGCATTGCCTGTTGTCACCCATTGAGCAGTACTTCCAACATTTAGTTGAGAGAAGCTTTGCTGCACCAGGCATATTATTATTATTATTGATAGAATTAATTTTTTCATGATTCATTTTTTATCATATATAAAAATCTATCGTGTTATGGTCATTTATTTATTGAGTTTGTGATTAAAGCTTTTTTACAAGATGACCTGAGAAAGACTGATCAAATGAAAAAGCACCAAGTGGCATTGAAGTACCTGTAAAATTGCTTTGACGGGCTGTTATGAATACTCTGTCACCACTATTTAATACAAGATCAGTGCCGGCAATAATCTGCCCAGTTATTTCAGGATTTGTATTATGAAATCTTACCATTTCTATTGTATTACCGTTTCTGATAATATTTATTGATGCTACAATAAAATCATAATCATAGTGTCCTACAGGAGCTTGTTTCAAATCAAAATCTATAGTGATGTTAAAATGATATAATCCATTGAAAGGAACATAAAACACATTTGCTTCGGATAAGTTTCCATTTTCGGTTATAGAAATGAAATTGTTTCCAAGGTCATATTCTTGTGTACCAAACTGAACTTTTGTATCCGTATTTTGTCCAAGTTCAGGAAAACCATTCATAAGTCCTGTAGCTTTAAACCCAACAGTTGGGCCCGAACTAACATCTTGCCAGGTAGCATTTCCATTTGCATCGCTTGTCAATACTTTTCCTGCACCAGGATTTGTATTGCCACCGGCAATTTTTACATTACCATTTACATCTAAAGCAGTACCATTTGTGCTGAGCGCTCTTACCGCTATACCATTTGCAGATGAACCATAAACTCCCTGCGTATTTGCTGCATTTGAAACACCAACCACACCACTTCCGGCTGATCCATTGTTCTGTCCATGTACACCAGCAAAACCTGTGGACGTATTAGTAACACCTCTTACACCATAGTTAGTGTTGCTTTCACCAAATACTCCTGCGCCATTGTTTGCTGTCTTGGCATAAAGAGCGGCTCCTGTTCCAGAGTTTTCTATTGAAACTGCTGCCTGTGTATTTGCTGCGTTCGTTTGATATATTTTCAATTGTTCTCCAAGATGATTTCCTGCTATCTGAACATTGGGAGAGGTGCTGCTGTTGTTAGCAAGCTGAAAGCTGCCTGTTTTTCCTGCACCTTTATTCAGAAGGTTCATCAATGTATTTGTATTAGCAGCATTATTATTTTCACCATGAAATGCTGTACCATTGTCAGCATAAGACCTTATTGATTGTGACCCCGCGCCGTTCGAAAAAGCAAATAGTCCCCAGGAAGCTTCGCCTGTTGTTTTCGCTGTCATGCCGATGCCAAATTGAGCAGTTGAAGATCCTTCGATAGCTGCACCGGTTCCATCATTAGTTACCTGGAAAGCATAACTTCCTGTATTCACTGATTGTGAAAACGGGAGAATCAGTCCACCGCCGCTTGTATAAAGATTCTTCCAACTATTTCCGTCGTAAGCCCAAATTGTTTTTGTATCTGTATCAAATACCAGTAGTCCCAACGCAGGTAATACAATACTGGCTCTGTCTGTTGACGACATGCGTGGCATCATAAAGCCTTTTGTCGTGCTTTTTACATCCAGCATAGCGCTGCCAGTGGCACTGCTGCCATCATTATTAATAGCAACATTTTGAGCAAACATAACTGTTGTAAGAAAAAGGGTAGTGAAGAGGATGAATAACTTTTTCATTTTGATTTTTTTTAATGCTTGTAAAAGGGATTGTTTTTATTTTCAATTACAACCCAAAAATGAAAAAGTATAACGCGGAGTAAAAGTTTATGGTGATGATGTGGCAATAATTTTATTCGATGTGATTTTATTTTCAATCAGGATGTATGAGCCGGTCCTTATTAGAAAAAATACGATTCTATGAGATGGTCCGTCATCCGATCGTTATAGACCACAGCTCGTTTGATATTTTGTACAGCTCAATTCATTTTTGAGCAAATTACAGAGCTGAACTTGTACACACGACTTGTTTTGTTTAGCTTGCTCTTAATGCTATGAGGGCCTTCTTACAATTTTTAACACTGATATTATCAATACTACAGGTTATTTGCTGCTTACCAACAGCAGCGCAACAACCATCGCTAAACTTTCATAAGCTTGATCTTCAGAATGGCCTGCATGACGGAACGGTAAGATGTATTGGCCAGGATAAGTTCGGATATATATGGATCGGAACTGTCGGTGCCATTAATCGTTTTGACGGACGAACCGTCAGGCATTTCACGAATGTCCCTGGCGACACAACTTCACCTTATGGAAGTCAGCCGCGATGTATCCATTCTGATTCAAAGGGTCGTTTCTGGATAGGAAGTGAAACGGGATTGATGGAGTTTGATTTTAAAACAGGGTTATTTAAAAGAATAGCTGCATTGAAAAATCTTTTTATTACCGGTATTGCCAGTGTAAATGACAGCATTCTTTTTGTCGGAACACGTAGAGGCCTGTACCGGTATGATATTATCAATGGATCAGTATTTAACTATGCTGCTTCAGGCAATCAGGGAAGTCCGGTATTAATAAATAATGCCATACATGATGTCTATTTCAGGGATAATGAACTTTTCCTGGGAACAAATAAGGGACTTGTAATTCTGGATTTACGATCCGGCAGCGCCCGCGCAATTTCTATCCCGGCATTGGTAAATATCCCGGTTCATTCGGTTAGATTGGATCAGCCTGGCAATATATGGATGACCACGTTCAGCGCAGTAAAATTGGTTAAGCTCGCGTCGGATCTTACACATCTGACTATCTACGATAAATATCTATCGGCTGAACTCAACACCCAACCTTTAAATGTGATGGATGTATTGGTTGATAGGAAGGATAGAGTATGGGTGATCACTGCAGTTGATGGGCTGATGCAATACCAGCCTTCCACAGATAGTTTTATAAAGCATTTGCATAATAGCGACCTACCGGCAGGACCTTCTGAGGACAGTTACCGCAGCATCTTCCAGGATAACACCGGTATTATTTGGCTGGGTGGTGATGTTAAAGGTGTTAGTTATTTTGAACCCGATAAGAATTTTTTCAGGACAATTTTTCCATTTCCTGACCGGCTGGACGATCGCGCACGCCGGGTTGGAAGAGCAATAACTGAAGATAAACAAGGAAATCTTTGGATGGCTAATCATGATGGAGTAACTAAATATAACTGTAGTACTGGCACCTACAAAATCTGGCGTAATGATGAAAACAAAACACCGGTCATATATAATAATATGGTACGATCCATTCAACGCGATAGTGATAACAATATATGGATAGGAACTGCGTCCGGGGTCAACTTTTATAATCATGTTTCAGGAATGATGGAGTTTATAGATCCAAAATACCTGCCCCTTAGTTTTTACAACTCTATTACGAACGACAAAAGCGGGAATGTATGGTTCTGCACTAACGATTCAGCTTCTTTGTATTGGTATTCAACCACCGAAAAAAAATTTTACAATATCAGTGTTCATCCGCAGCTAAAAAAATACAAGGGTTTAGCGCCAACATCCTATGTACTTGAAGACAGCAAAAGCAGGTTGTGGATCTCCTTTTCGCGGAAAGGTGTGGTAATGCTTGATAAAAAGACAGGCGAAACAAAACACTACATTGCTTCAGATACAGTAACCAATGGTATAATTGGAAACCAGGTAGTGGACATAAAGGAAGACAAAGATGGTTTGATCTGGATTGCGAGCTTTAATGGAATAACGGGCATCGATCCAGAAAAAAACCGGTTCATTTCATTTAATAATAAGAATGGGTTGGCCGGTAATATGACCGCACCAATCGTGGTTGACGGTTTTAACAGGGTCTGGGTAGGTGTAAATGGCGGAATGGCAATGGTGCATCCGGACCGGAAGCAGATCACAACTTTTACTATTAACGATGGGCTGCCCTCTGTGGGTTTCCCCGAGCACGCCGGCATACTGGCGGCAAACGGTGACATTATCTTGCCGTCGTATAATGGTTTCATTCGCTTTGATCCCGCAGTTTATACCGAAGAAAATAGAAACCTGAGTTTTTATATTTCAGGCTACTCCATTTTTGATAAAGAGTATACTACTATAAAGGAGTCTGATAACAACCCCGTGTTAAATCTGCATCCACGCGAAAGTTCATTTACATTCAACCTGGTCGCCTTGAATTATCGGAATCCTTCTCAAACATGGTTTGCTTATAAATTGGATGGATTTGAAGATGAGTGGCATTATACGCAGGACCCCAAAGCTGTGTATACAAATGTGCCGGGAGGAAAATATAATTTCCGGTATAAAGCATCGACTGTCAATAACAATTGGGAAGAGGTAGCTGCTAAAGAGGTTACGGTAAAACTAAAAACGATTTTTCATAAGACATACTGGTTCAGGATCGGGCTTGCATTACTGCTGGTAGGCATGCTCTATTACTTATATAGTTACCGTGCGCTAAAGCAAAGACAGTTATACGAGCTGAATGCGAAAGCACAGTTGCTGGAAAAGGAAAAAGCGATGGTAATGTATGAAGGATTGAAGCAACAACTTAACCCGCATTTTCTTTTTAATTCACTCACATCCTTATCCGGCCTGATCGAAACGGATCAGCAGGTGGCCGGAAATTTCCTGGAACAAATGTCCGGTATCTACCGGTATATCCTGAAGAATGGAGATAATGAAACTGTTTCATTACAAGAGGAAACTAAATTTGTACTGCTCTATATCAACCTGCAACAAACACGATTCAAAAAAGGATTGCACGTAAACATCAATGTGCCGGAAGACCATATGCATTACAGAATAGCGCCGGTCACCCTGCAAAACCTCATCGAGAATGCGATCAAACATAATATAATTGATACGGGATCACCATTGGTAATTGATATTTTTATCGAAGACGACTATATTATTGTAAAAAACAATTTGCAGAAGAAGACTAACGTAGAGACATCCAATAAAAAAGGGCTTGCTCAATTTTTAACCCTTTACCGTTACCTGAGTGATAAACCTGTATTGATCGAAGAATCAAAAACTGATTTCCAGGTAAAAATTCCTTTGATATAAAATTCCAGGTTATGAAAGCAGTAATCATAGAAGATGAAGAGATCATCGCCGGCTTGCTGGTCAATAAAATTCAGAAAGTAGCTCCCGATGTGGAGATTGTAACTATTTTACCAAGCTTAAAAACTGCACGCCGGTGGTTTGGCGAGAATGCAGAGCCTGACCTGATGTTTATGGACATTCAATTAAGCGATGGTGTAAGCTTTGATATATTCAACGATTTTAGTCTCAAGTGCCCTGTTATTTTTACCACAGCTTATGATGAATATGCCATCCGGGCGTTTCGGGTAAATGGAGTCGATTATTTATTAAAACCGGTTAAAGAAGCAGAACTGTATGCAGCGATCGATAAATGCAGAAAATTTGCCGATACTAAAGAGTCACCACCAGCCGATATTGCTACACTCATAAGATCCTTGACCAACCCGGCAGCTTCTTCAAAATATAAAGAGAAATTCATAGTGAATGTTCGCAACCAGTGGATGCCAATAAATACAAAAGATATTGCTTGTTTTACAAAAGAGGTACTTAACTACATTTATTTATTCAACGGAGAGAAGTATATGATTGATTATGTAACATTGGAGGAGGTGGAAGACTTGCTCGATCCCAGGCAATTTTACAGGGCAAATCGTCAATTCATTATAAATATGGAAGCGATTCAGTCGGTGAGGCCGGTCGAAAATTCAAAACTCGTTATCCGTTTAAAGGAACCAAATCAAAAACTTGAAATTGATATGAGCCGGCTGAAGAGTCCCGAGTTTAAGAAATGGATGGATAGGTAAAACAAAGGCTCTCATAGAAATGAGAGCCGTGGTTAATTGTACCCTGTTCTTATTGTTCTGATTACAGTTTACTCTTATCAATTACTGGTTGCTGCCGCTTTGGTTCGATCTTGCCTGCGCCG
>JAICPX010000645.1 GCA_025929635.1 Chitinophagaceae bacterium | reverse complement strand
TAATTTTTGTTCTGTTGCAAATTTTGTTTGAAACTCTTTTTTATTTGCAATACTATTATGAACTGCTTCTGATATATAAATGCTTCCCGGATTTGCAATTGCTTGTATCCGCGAAGCAATATTTACACCATCACCAAACACATCATCATTTTCAAACACGACTTCCCCCAGATGAATGCCGATCCGTAATTGAAATTCTTTTGATGCGTTACATGTCTGCTGAATTCTAATTGCCGCATTTACTGCATCTGACACAGTATTAAAACTGGCTATCACTCCATCACCAAGTTCCTTTATCCATTTACCATTAAATTGTTCAATGGTTGGTTTTTGAATATGCCTGTTCTTGTCGAGTAGTTCAAATGCTTTTTGTTCATCCCTGCCCATCAATGCTGTGTATCCGACAATGTCAGTAAACATAATCGCGGCTAGTTGGCGGGATTGGGACATGGATCAGGTATTAATAATTATTTTGAAGTTAATTATTTTCAGGCAGCTTGGCATTGATATACTTAAAGTAACCTTCAGCTGAGCATATCGATCAGTGACGTGCCGCAGATCAGTAAACTCACCCTAATTCTTTTATCCACCTGCCATTGAACTGTTCAATAACCGGTTTTTGAATTCGCCTGTTCTTGTCGAGCAGTTCAAATGCCTTTTGTTCATCTTTACCCATTAGCGCCGTGTACCCCACGATATCGGTAAACATAATGGCGGCGAGTTGGCGGGATGAAGACATTAGAAGGAATTATGAATGAAAGTTAAAAAACTTTACACACATCTTATGCGAACTGATGCGGGTTAGACCTGGCAGGGGTTATTCCATTCCCATCTTTCTAAGTAATTCTTTGAACCCTTCTTCGTTTCTTAGCGGGTCAAAGAGCTTATCTACTTTAATACTAATAAGACCGAAATCGTACAAACGATAAGCAAGATTTAGTTTCTCAATCGCTTTTTGTTTTTCATCCAACCATGCATAAAGGATACCTGTTTGAAAAGCATGATCATAAGGTGAAACATTTTCCAGCGAGTCAACAGTTCTTCTTGCCAGTTCTGTTTTGCCGGTTTTTATATAGGCGAGATTTTTTAGCAATGAAAGGGGAAACCGGCTACTGTAAAACAAAACACTGTCATACTGATCTTTTAAGAAATGGTACATCAGCGTGGTGCCGGGTATTGAATCGGAACTATTATCCGGTCTTAATGAATTTCTATATGCTAAATACTTTTCAGCGTTGCGTGAGTAACGATAATAGGTTAGCCAGCCACCATGCATGATTGTTGAAAGCGGATCAAGTTGTTTAGCCTTTACCAGGTTTTGTTCCGCTTCTGCAAAATTTTCCATTTCCATTTGCGCAAATGCCAGGTAAACATATCCTTCAGCATTGTTTGGATTCAGTTCAATGGATTTATTCAGTTCTTTTATTGCCAAAGCGGGAGAAAGCGTACTGATCTTAAGAACATCGCCAAGTATCATGTGTGTTTCGGATCGTTCGGGTCCGTATTCAACTGCCTTTAATGCAGCATCCAGCGATTTACGGACATAAGATGGTTTGTCACTGAGGTTTCTCCAGGGTATTTTGGAATAAACATTGGCCAGTTCAGCCCAGGCGAGAGAAAAGGTTGAATCTTTTTTTAACACATTCAAAAGTGGTTGTTCTCTTTGAAACAGGGGTAATGTTTTTGCACGCAGGTATTCTTCATATGCTTCCACATTATCCGTAGCTTTTTCAACAATACGTTTGCCTTCTTCTGTTGTCAATTTTACATTCAACGCCTTTGCAATTTGCTGAGCCACCTCACTTTGAATGGCAAATACTTCGGAGGCATCGCGGTCATAACTTTCAGACCACAGGTGTTTGTCCGTTTTCGCATCGATCAACTGGGCAGTTATCCTGAGTTTATTCCCTTCTTTTCTCACACTTCCTTCGAGG
>JAICPX010000281.1 GCA_025929635.1 Chitinophagaceae bacterium | reverse complement strand
CTGGGATCGATCTTCAGTAATCATAATTATCATAATAGATCAGCTTGCTATTATCCTTACAAAATATTTTTCCGGGAATGAAAAATACAATGGCCTGTCGATTTCAAAAAGTCCATAAACAGCCGAGCCGCTGCCACTCAGAGCTGCGTAAACTGCGCCTGCTGAATACAGGTCATCCTTGATTTTTTTTATTTCCGGGTATTTGTCAAAAACGGGTTCTTCAAAATCATTTTTTAATTTATCCGCCCATGCTTCGGCTGGTTGAATTATTATATCCTTTATTTGGGTTGGTGGCCTGCAAGGGTTAATATGAGAAAAAGCCCATGCCGTACTTACATGAATTCCGGGATGCACCAATACGATCTTATAACCAGAAAGGTCGAGCACTATTTCTTCTAATAGTTCTCCTCGTCCTTCTGCATAGCATGGCTTATTGAAAATAAAAAATGGGCAATCACTTCCTAACTGTAATGAATAATCAACCAATTGCTTTTGAGAAAGCTCCAGCTTTAATTTTTTATTCAGGAGCTTTAATGTGAATGCCCCGTCAGCGCTTCCACCGCCCAAACCGGCACCGATTGGAATCGCTTTGTGCAAGTGTATAGTAACAGCGGGTAATTGAGGAAAATCTTTTTTTAGCAAGCGATAAGCTTCTACGCAAAGATTATTATCATCGTCTCCCTGCATATCCAGACCACTCCTTGAAAAATGGAATGCCGGTCTTTCAATCACTTCAATCGCGTCTCTTAATTGCAGAGGATAAAAAACGGTTTCCAGGTCGTGGTAGCCGTCGCTTCGTTTACTTATGACGTTGAGGCCGAGATTTATTTTGCAGTTAGGAAATAAAACCACGATTTTCTGGATTTCACGATTTATGAGGAAATGTGGATACAGTCAAAACAAATGTAAATAACAAAAAAGGAAATCAACTTCCTGATTTCCTAGTAAATCATATTGATCCTGTAATCCTGGTTTATTTCTTTTTCCTATTATTAATCTCATCCCTGATCGCAATTGCCCGGATATAATCCTCGCTCTCTAACACCTCGTTCAACAGAGTATTTAGTTCTTCAAGGCTCATGGTTTTCAGGTCTTCATTGCCACCTGTTTCCTCTACCGGTACTTCTTTTTGTTCTTTGGTTTTCTTCTTCTTACCAGTTGTTTCTTCCATTAGAATTCCGGCACTGTCAAGAATATTCTCGTATGTATAAATAGGACACCCAAAACGAACAGCAAGGGCCAGTGCATCAGAAGTTCTTGAATCGATCTCAACTGTATCATTGTCTGACGAGCAGACAAGTTTTGAATAGAAAATTCCTTCCTGGAGATCGCAGATGATTATTTCGTGGAGTTCAATAGTAAAGGCAGTCATGAAATTCTTCATAAGGTCATGGGTGAGGGGGCGGCTGGGCTGCATTTTTTCCAGGGCCACGGCAATTGCCTGTGCCTCAAAACCTCCGATAACGATCGGTAGCCGCCGAAGTCCGTTTACTTCTCCCAATACAACAGCATATGAATGAGTCTGTGTGATGCTATGTGAGAGCGCCACTATTTCCAGTTCTATTTTCTTCATATCTGCCACGAAACTAAGAGATTTTAAATAAATAAACACAGAGTTTAGCCCTTAACGGGTTTTGTTTCTTTTTCTTTGATAAGTATTAACTCCTTCAGGTTTTTTTTGAGAAAAAACAAAAATAGGAAGTAAAGTGATCGGGATAAAAATGATCGTCTTCATATAGTAATTTAAAACAAAACCACAAACGCATGGCATTTGTGGCTCTCCGAAGGTCTGAAGGACTCCTTAGGACAGTCGTTCGGACAAACTTCTTACTTCAGGCTTCCAGGTTCAGATCTCAGACTTCAACCCTTTATCTTCTTCACCGCTTCCGTCATCTTTGGCACTATTTCAAACGCATCACCAACAATTCCATAATCCGCAGCTTTAAAGAAAGGAGCTTCAGGATCTTTATTGATCACAACGATCACTTTACTCCTGTTTACACCAGCCAGGTGTTGAATAGCTCCCGAAATACCAATGGCAATGTATAGCGTAGGGGCAATGGCAGTCCCTGTTTGTCCTACGTGTTCATTATGCGGGCGCCAGTGTGCATCAGCGACGGGCCGGCTGCAGGCAAGAGCAGCATGTAAAGCATGGGCAAGATCTTCAACGATCTTCCAGTTCTCGGGTCCTTTCAAACCACGACCCGCACTAACCACTATCTCGGCCTCTGTCAATGGTACTTCACCACTCACTTTATTTACAGCCGTTACTTTTACCTTAGGAGTATCAATAGTAACATCAGCAATCACAACTTCAGCGGTTCCTTCTCCGGCGATCGTCTGGTAGGCATTTGGATTCAGAGATATGATCTTAACATCCGTATTCAATGAAATATTGGCAAAGGCCTTCCCCGAAAAAACATTTTTTTTGACGATAAAACCGTTGCTTGTATCCGGCAATGCAACAGCGCCGGAAACCAGCGCCGCCTTCAACCTGGCAGACAAGCGTGGAGCAATTGATTTTCCATCTACATTATTGGAGAACACAATTACTTTAGCTCCCGTCTTTGTGGCTACTTCAGCAATTGCTTTTGTAAAAACTTGCGCATCCAGGTGATCCAATGCCGGGTTATTTACATGATGAATTTTCTTTACTCCATATTTTCCCAGCGCAGCAAGATCATCTTTAGCGGTCCCAACGACAACACCCTCGGCAGCTATTCCTAATTGCTCGGCAACTTTAGCGCCATAGGTCATTGCTTCAAGTGAAGCTTTCTTAACATGACCTTCATTTGTATCTATAAAAACAAGGACCGACATAATTAATTTTAGATTTCAGATTTAAGATTTCAGATTTCGTACTTCAGACTTCGTTTCAGATTACTTTCGCCTCTTCTTTCAACAATCTAACCAGCTCTTCGACATTATCCGGTGAAATAAGCTTTACCCCGGCCTTAGGCGGAGGCAATTCAAAGCTTGCTACGGCGGTTAATGTATCGGCAGCAGATGGTTCAACTACTTTCAACGGTTTTGTCCTGGCAGCCATTATCCCTCTCATGTTAGGAATACGTTGTTCCGCCACCCCTTTTTGGCAACTTACAACTGCAGGAAGATTCACTTCACAAACTTCTTCACCACCTTCGATCTCTCTTGTTACGGTTGCTTTATTTCCTCCCAATTCGAATTTTGTAGCGAGAGAAATATAGGGCAGCTCCAATAATTCAGCCACCATCCCACCAATTGATGAACCATTATAATCGATTGTTTCTTTACCGGTAAAGACCAGGTCGTAGCCGCCTTGTTTTGCCACCTCAGCAATTTGAGAAGCAATATAAAAACTATCAGCATTAGCAGTATTTACACGGATCGCTTCATCTCCACCAAGTGCGAGTGCTTTGCGGATGATCGGCTCAGCATCTGCCGTACCAACAGTAATCAAATGAATAACGGTTGAAGCGTCGGCTTCTTTCAGTTCGATAGCACGAACAAGTGAATACCATTCATCGTAGGGATTGATGATCCATTGTACGCCGCTGGTATCGAATTTCGTGTTGTTATCGGTGAAGGCTATTTTTGCCGTTGTATCCGGCGTTTTACTGATACAAACTAAAATTTTCATAATTAGTTGACTAGATTAGTTGTTTATGCAACCAACGCAAAGATAGGGTGGTACAGTTAATAATTAATAATTAATAATTAATAATTTTTCCAGATGGATAGAGTCGAGAAATTAATGGAGATGTTGCAGGACAGTCCAAAAGATAGCTTTCTTTGCCATGCATTGGCACTGGAACATATCAAGAATGGTAATGATAGTGAGGCACGAAAATTATTCGAATCTATTCTTGACAATGAACCGGGATACATCGGCAGTTATTATCATCTTGCCAAGTTGCTTGAAAGGATTGGCGAAACGGATGCCGCCATAAAGGTTTACGAAAAAGGTATGGAAGAAGCAAAGAAAGCAGGAGATGATCATTCATTAAGCGAGTTGAGAAGTGCGTTTGAGGAACTAACTTTTTAAACCCCTGTCCCCTGAAGGGGAACTTAGATGGGAAATACATCATTTACAATAACAATTCTTAATTCTGATGAGGTAAGTGTATGACCCGACTGAATTGCTACTATTGCGCGTCCGTTGCGTCGCACTCTTCAACGTTCTGATCGCTATTGTGCAAATTTGAATCTACTTCAACGATATCAGGAATTCATTAAAAAAGAAAATCTTTTCTCACCGAAGGACAAACTGATCCTTGCTGTCAGCGGCGGTATTGATTCAGTTGTGCTTTGTGAATTGTGTAAGCAAGCTGGTTATGATTTCATCATAGCTCATTGCAATTTCCAGTTAAGAGGAGAGGAGAGTGAAAGAGATGAAAAGTTTGTAAGAAGCCTGGGCGAGAAATACCAGGTTGAGGTTAAGGTTAAGAAGTTTGAAACCGAAAAGTATGCTGAGGAAGAGAAGCTGTCTGTTCAAGAGGCTGCAAGAAATTTACGTTACAACTGGTTTTTTGAGTTATGGTACAATGAAGACATTAATGATGCCGCGAATGACACCAAAGAAAGTATTCCCGGTTGGCATACAGGTGGTCCGTTTAAATTCGTTCTGACAGCTCATCATGCTGACGATAATATAGAGACAGTATTGATGAATTTTTTCCGTGGGACCGGCTTACAGGGACTGACTGGTATTCCCGTTTCCGGACCTTCTGAAATTCTTAATTATGTGCGTCGTCCATTACTTGGTTTTTCTAAGGCCGAGCTGGTCGATTTTGCTAAAGAAAACAAACTTGATTTTGTTGAAGATTCCTCCAATCTTTCTTCCAAATACACAAGAAATTTTTTCCGTAACGAGATCATTCCTGCTATTAGTAAGGTTTATCCTGAAGTGAAAG
The DNA here is from genome assembly GCA_025929635.1 of Chitinophagaceae bacterium. GTDB lineage: Bacteria > Bacteroidota > Bacteroidia > Chitinophagales > Chitinophagaceae > VBAS01. The sequence goes on along the minus strand of JAICPX010000281.1, from coordinate 1,386 downwards.
CAAATCTTATTGATAATATTGAGCGGTTCAAAGAAATAGAAAAGCTTTACCGGCTCGCCGTGGATGGTATCAAAAAGAAATTAGTAAAAGTAAAAGGTAATGAATGGCATATCCCTGTAAAACAGTTGATGGGATATAATAACCGGGCACTGATCTATGAAATAATTCAGGATGTTGGGTTTACTGAAAAGCAAATTGATGAAGTAGTTAAGCTTTCCGGAAGTGAATCGGGAAAATATATTGATTCACCCGGCATGAACTATCGCATCATTAAACACAGGCATTGGTTTATCATCAGCCCGATTAAATCTGCAGCGTCAACAACTATCATCATTGAAGAAAATGATAAGCAAATAGTATTTGAAGCAGGTAAGATCATAGTTGAGAAATCAACTTCAATCCCGATAGTTATCGGGATCAAACCTCTCCAAGGGAGTCCCTGTGGACAAACCTCAAACGAAACAGCTTGCCTCGACGCCAAAGAAATTAACTATCCTCTTATTCTTCGCAAATGGAAGCAGGGAGATTATTTTTATCCATTGGGCATGAAGAAAAAGAAAAAGCTTTCGCGATTTTTCATCGATCAAAAGCTTTCAAAAACTGAAAAAGGAAAGGCATGGGTGATCGAAATGAATAAAAAGATCATTTGGGTGGTGGGAAAAAGAATTGATGAAAGATTTAAAGTGACAGAAAAAACAAAATCGGTGTTAAAGCTCAGTTATGAACCCGGGGTTTGAAAAATATCACTTGCACTCATGTTTTTTATATCCTCCGCAAAATTTTCAAGCAATGGGTACCCTGAAAAAGCCTGGCAGGCCACGATCGTAAAGGCAATTCCAAACAAAGCGCCGAAAATGTGGGCCGAGTGATTGATATTCCCGCCTCCTCTTTTATCCAGCCATCCTGAAATAAGCAGGTACAAAACTCCAAAAAGAAACCCGGCTATATAAACGGGAATAAAGAAAAGTCCGACGCCCACCAATGGAAAGAACATAATGCCTGCAAATATTACTGCTGATACTGCGCCTGAAGCGCCAAGACTCCGATAGTGATAATTATCCTTATTATTGAGATAGGTAGGAACAACGGAGGCGGCCAGGGCCAGTACATACATGGCTAAATAAATCAGTTTACCATACCGGTCAAATACTTCTACAAACTTGGCTTCTACAATTTCTCCGAACATATACAAAGCAAGCATATTGAAAATAAGATGACCCCAGTCGGCATGAATGATCCCGCAACTGAAGAATCTGTAAAATTGCCCGCGCTTGACCGCCGGCGGGTAAAAGATAAATTGATCTAATAAATTATGATTCGTAAAACCAACGAATGAAACAATGCTTGTAATGGCGATGATGATGACAGTAATAGAAATTTCCATGT
>JAICPX010000501.1 GCA_025929635.1 Chitinophagaceae bacterium | reverse complement strand
TTTGATTCTTTCCCGGAAATCTTTCAAATGCGGCGAGGTGTAAAGTCCAACTTTATAGCCGGCAGTTTGCAAGATCGCAGCCAGCATATGACTCACCGAACCTTTTCCATTCGTGCCTGCAATGTGTATACTCTTAAATTTCTGCTGTGGATCACCGAGATGTTTGCACAGCGTGATGGTATTCGTAAGATCTTTTTTAAATGCAGCAGCGCCGATACGGCTGAACATGGGTAATCTTGAAAAGAGATATTCTATTGTTTGCTGGTAATTCATCTGATCATTCTATCGGTTTTTTCATGGTCGCAAGTATAATGATGCCCCAGATAACTGCAATACCGCAAATCATATAACCTATTATTATTAGTTCATCACCCATCGGCCAATGTCTTATTTTCCAAAATGCACCAACTAGCCGAACAAGAAAGCCCACGAGGAAAATGATCAATGGCCATTTTATTACCCAAATTCCTTTCATAGAAAATTTAATTGACATGCGATCAGTAAATATTTGTAGCGGCAAGGCCTGCCTCGTCTCTACAATAATAAAATTTTATTAACGCATCATAGAATGATATAATTGATAATTTTCTTCATCAAAACAAACAAAATAAACCTTATTTATAAAATCATTTTGTTGTAAAAATTCCCGGACAGTATTGACAGCAATTTCGGCAGCTTCTTTTTTGGGGTAACCATAAATGCCGGTACTGATATTAGGAAAAGCAACAGAAGATATTTTGTTGTCCATTGCCAGGTTCAAACTATTTTTATAACACAAAGCAAGCAATTCTGCTTCTTTCTTTTTACCACCATTCCATACCGGGCCAACCGTATGTATCACATATTTTGCGGGAAGATCGCCGCCGGTTGTAATTACTGCTTGCCCTGTTTTACAACTACCTTGTTTCGCCACTATCTTTCTGCAATCTTCAAGTAGTGCTGGTCCACCTGCCCGGTGTATGGCGCCGTCAACACCACCGCCTCCCATCAGGCTTGAATTGGCTGCATTCACTATTGCATCAACTTTGATTTTGGTAATATCGCCTTTTATGAGTTCAATCTTATTCATTGATAAATGAACAAAAATAGAGATGAGATATTAAAACAGGGAAATGATTTATGCCGGGCAATTTGACCTCACCACATCTTTACTCCGAAAATTGTAATGCCACCTACCCCTCTACTTAAGGAGAGAGGATGAAGAGTGTTCCTGAAAAAGAATAGTGATGGGGTGAGGTGAGTGAGGCGAAATAAAAAATGCCACCGTGTTTTTCACAAGATGGCACTCTCAATTAATCTTAAAGCTTATCCGCCGGTGCGGATATTAAACTCATAAACCACTACTGATTCTGCACCGGTTCTATTGAAGCGGTTTCGCCTTAACCAGTCTCTTATAATATCTTTTGCCTGGCCATCACTCATCAAAGAACCTCTTACGGTTCGTACCAGAGTACCTATCCCGTCTGCGGTCACTCTTATCTCGGCCTCTACTTTACCTGAAATATTTTCGCCCGCATCTAATTTGCCGGATGTAATAATAGAGCGGTTACCGCTTACTCTCCTTGGGCCACTACCAGTACCAACGCCGGTTCCGTTTCCACCACCCGAACCACCACCAGTTCCACCGCCATAGCCCGGACCCCGGCCAACACCATTACCTGTTCCATTTCCACCAGCAATATCATATTTGTCGGCGGTACCGCCGCCACTTCCGGTTCCTGAAAGCGTTTTGCCCGCAACTGCTTTAGGTCTTGGCGGTGCAGGTGTTTCCACTATTGGTTTAGGATTTTCTTTTACAACCGATGTATTCGGATTCACTTTTGATGCATCCGGTTTTGGGTTCGCGGGTTTATTCACATTTGGAGCCGCGATATCTTTATCATTTGTTTCAAAATCTTTTGAATCATCGGGATCGCCGGGAGGGATTGAAGCTTTTGCAATTCCTTTTGGTTTATCAGCTTTCACGGTATTGCCACCTCCTCCGCCACCACCAAACTTCCTGGCCGGGACAAAGTCTTCGAGATCCACTTCCACATACATTAATGGGGGCTGCGCCTCAAGCGTTGGCAAGCGGAATTTAATAAGAATAAAAGCAAAAATCATTGCCAGTGCAATTCCACCAGTTATCAAAGCAGCACGTTTGTTTTTCTCTCTTTCAAAACTTTGCATCATAGCGGTATAGTAATTCATACAAAAGTAGACCGGTGCGTTTTTGAATGCAAGCGATTGTTGTGCACACCTGTTGATTAAACGATGCAAAGCCTGTGCAACTTGCCCTGGGACTAACTTATTAATTGTTAATTTTTTGTTTATCCACAATAAGTCTTAAGGAAAAGAAAAATCACAGCGAATGTTCGTCATTACAGCGAGTATTCAGGACCGCAATTGTACTATCGTGAAAAGTGAAACGTGAGAAGTGAGACCGCAAATCTTTCAAGTCTCACGGCTCACGTTTGACGTCAGACGACCGTTATCCGAATCGCTTATATATTCCGAAAGGCATCCACTTCATCAGCTTTGCGATAAACCACCAGCGCCGGCTTATATACACTTTTCGTTTCCTCTTGTCTATTGCATTAATCATTTGTCTAGCTGCTTTTTCCGTTGGCACTATCCAAAAGCGTTTATTTCCTTTCGCCATCTTGGTATCTACAAAACCAGGTTCAATACAGGTAATACCAATATTTTTCTTCATTCGATATGCTTTGATTGCCAACGCTTCAAAGTAGTTACTTTGAAAAGATTTTGAAGCACTATAAGCGGGGGCCCAACTGTTACCCCTGTTGGCTGCAATTGAAGAGATCACCGCCATCTTACCATGACCCTGGTTGACAAAATAATTAAATGACCAATTTGCAATCTCTGTAAAACCACTCACGTTTGTATTAACCATCAATTTATCAAGTTGCCAATCCAGTTCTTTACTAGGCTCGCCGATTCCCGAGCTGTAAATAAGGATATCCAGCTTTCCCAATTTCTGCACCAGCGATTCAAGTACCGGGATATTTTCTTTTCCTGTTACATCAAAACATGCGATCTCGATATGATCCGGGTTGGTTTTTTGGATTTCAACAAGCAGTTCCTTTCGCCTGCCGGTAATACCAACTTTGCATCCTTTTTGAACATACAGCTCAGCCAGTTTTCTACCAATTCCAGAGGTAGCTCCAATAATTATGACTGTTGTTATTTGATCGGTGGGGCTCATTTGTTCTTTATCAAACGAAACATACTTGGCAATCCCGCGATTGCACCAAGGCCTAATAATACAAAAGTATTTTCACCACTAAAAAAACCATTGGAATGGAATACACGGTCAATTACATAAAGACTGATCGTTGTAATTGCAAAACCAATTGAATTATAAATTGTCAATGCAGTTCCCTTTAGCTCTTCGGGCGCATACTGGGCAACTAAGGTTGAGAATTGCGGTGAATCAGGAGAAACCGTTCCTCCCCAGATCAAAAGAAAAACGACAAAAAGAA
>JAICPX010000538.1 GCA_025929635.1 Chitinophagaceae bacterium | reverse complement strand
GACCTGCAATCGCTTCTGAAGGACCCGAAGCAATTTTTTCAAGCCGGCCGTATAAACCACTTCTTTCTCCAAAGTTGTTGATCGAGCACCATATAAAAGGAGTGCCACCAAAGGCTTCGCGATCTTTCCACTCGCTGATCACTTCGCCAAAGAGATCAAGAACTAAGATCTGTTTCTTATGATTCTTCAGCCCGTCCAGCAATTCCGGTTTAGGATTTCCAAACCACGCCTGCAATACCCAGGTGCTTCCGGGAACCGCTTCCTGCATAGCATTATAGATTGCATTCGCTTCTTTTTGCACGTCCAATCCTTTAGCAGACCCGCCTTCATGAAAAGGATCGCCGCCAAAAAAATGGAATTCACCGTATAATTCTTTGACGACTTTATAATAAAGGCGGGCCATTTTCATGAACATTTCACCCGAAGACACCAGTATATCAGGCCTGTCAAAAGCATTATTCCATTTTCCCTGTTCAACAACAGTAATTTCAGGAAACTTAGTTTTCAGGCTGCGGGGCACCATTCCATAGAAACCATGATAAACCGGCTTGATATCCAATTCCCGCAGTCGCTGTAAAATTTTTTTGGTTAATAAAAACTGTTGGTTGATCAGTTCCTGGCTTGAGGTTCCGCCCCATCCTTCAAGGTTGCCCATCAGCCACCAGGCATTATATGCAGGGCCCGGCAGAAAATCGTGAATTTCATTAATGGTATACCCGCATTGCTCCAACACCTTTTGCCAGACCGCTTTGGTACCTGTTGCAACAAGCATAAGATTGACACCGTTTAGTGCCATCCAGTCCAATTCCTTTTCCCATTGCTCCCATTTCCAAAATGCCATAGTATAATCGAATGTGCAATAATTAAGTGCATACCGGTATTGAAATGGAGTGTTGATCTTTACTTTATCTGTTAGTAAAGGAATACTGTCGGCCGGCTCAAGATTGTTGCCACAGTGTGAAGCGGAACGATGACAATAGTATTTTAAAAAGTAGTTTAATCCCACACCAAGCGAAGAAATGCTGGTACCCGCAATGTGAATGAGTTTGTCGGTGCTGTATAATTCAAAACTGTCGGATTCGCCCGCAGAATCATCAATTAAATTAAACACTAACTGAGGTTTCAGCCAGGGAACTATTCTTTGTGCCAGGTCATATACAGGTTTAAGATCAGTGTCCATATTCTCATAATACGAAATATCATTTGAAATGCCGGAAAAAAAATGTAAACAGTTCAGCCTGTTAAAATTTCACCAAGCACAGCCTGTGCAGCCCATACTCGGTTTGCCGCTTCCTGTGTAACAAGACTATCGGGTCCGTCAAGTATTTCATCGCTCAGTTCTACATTTCTTCTTACAGGCAAACAATGCATCACCTTTGCATGATTGGTCGGTTGCAATTTCTTATTGGTAAGCATCCAACCCGGATCATTGGTATATATTTTACCATAATCATTGAAGGTGCTCCAGTTCTTTACATACACAAAATCTGCATCCTTCAAAGCTTCCTCCTGGTTATGTGTGATTATTGCACCTTTTGTAAACTCTTCGCTTAACTCATAATCTTCCGGGTGAGTGATCACAAAATCCGCTTTACCCCAGGCATTCACCCATTGCGCAAAACTATTGGCTACACATTGCGGCAGTGGTTTTACATGCGGAGCCCAGGTGAGTACGATTTTAGGTTTGTCCCCAGCCCATGAATTGGAGCTATTGAGTACTTCCTGTATGGTGATGATGTCAGTTAAACTTTGAAGCGGATGTAATGTTGCGCTTTCTAAGCTTATGACCGGGATGCCTGCATACTTAATGAATTGTTTTATGTATAACTCACTGTAATCATCTTCCCGGTTCTTCAATGATGGGAACGTACGGATGGCAAGTATGTCAAAATATTTTCCCAGTATCGGTGCAGCATCTTTTACGTGTTCAACAGTATTGCCACTCATGATCGCTTCTTCTTCAAACTCCAGGGCCCAACCTTCCTGTCCTACATTGAATACAATACACTCCATTCCCAAATTTTGAGCAGCGATCTGTGTACTCAATCTTGTGCGCATGCTTGGATTCAGGAATAAACATCCAATACGTTTATTTGCACCAAGTACTTTATCTGAAAATGGATTTGCCTTGTATGCCAATGCCGATAAGACCAACTTATCGATCTGTTTTACATCATTGACTGAAATGAACTGTTTCAATTTCTCAAATGTTTATATACGAACCAAGCTGTTGTACTACTTCGCCATTGCGAGGCCGCCAGGTTAAATACTATAACATATTTAGTTCGCTAAGGCCGAAGCAATCTAACCCAACAACGCATTTCCTCAACTTGCCGTTTCCTGCAATAACGCAATTTCCTCTTTAATCGATTCAATAAACTGCTCTGCATCTCTTTTCTTCAATGCCAATGAAGGAAGCAACCGGATTACGTTTGGTTTTGATTCGCCGGTAAATACCTTTTGATTCCACAGCAAATTCTTTTTCAGATCCTTTAGTTCTTCCGGTACGTCAAATCCTATCATCAATCCACGACCCCTTACATTTTTTAATTCGGGAATTGCTTCCAGTTCATCTTTAAGGTATTTACCAACAAGCGTGGCATTACCCATCAGCTTCTCTTCTTCCATCACTTCGAGTACCGCCAATGCTGCTGCGCAAGCAAGATGATTACCACCGAATGTAGTTCCTAATTGAAAATGTTTTGGCTTGATATGAGGGGCAATGATAATACCTGCAACCGGAAATCCATTACCCATTCCCTTTGCCATTGAATAAATATCAGCATTCACTCCCGCAAAGTCATGACAAAAGAATTTGCCGGTTCTTCCATAACCACACTGAACGCTGTCAGCAATATAAACGGCGCCATACTCATCACACAAACTTCTTATTTTTTGAAGGAAAGAATTTTCGGCAATATTAATACCGCCAACACCCTGGATACCTTCAATTATGACCGACGAGATTTCTTTTCCGTGCTTTTTAAAGCAATCTTCTAATGCAGCTTCATCATTCAAGGGGAGAAAGATCACATTACCGGTTTCATTAACCGGCGCGATGTAGTTT
>JAICPX010000104.1 GCA_025929635.1 Chitinophagaceae bacterium | reverse complement strand
GTAAAAAATGTTATGATTGATCTGACCAAAGGTGAGGTAGCAATTGACATGGATCAGCACATATCAACCCCAGAATTAGCGGAAGCACTAAAAGATTATCCAAAATATCGGATTAGTGAATCAAATAATAATTATCAGGATACAACTTCCGATTCCGCACCTGGGGAAACAAAATCATGGATCGGGACCTATAAGCCGATATTATTGATCTTTGGTTATATAGTTGGTGTGACAATTTTAATTGAAATAGCAGGCGGAACATTAATATGGCATAGATGGATGGGCCATTTCATGGCGGGATTCTTTTTGGTTTTCTCATTTTTCAAATTGCTCAATCTGAAAGGTTTTGCCGAGAGCTACAGTATGTATGATATTGTCGCGCAAAAATGGAAAGGATGGGGTTATGTATACGCTTTTACCGAACTGGCCTTAGGAATTGCATTTTTAACCGGTTTTAGTCCTCTAGTTACAAATGCAGTAACTTTTATAGTGATGACTGCTAGTATAGTTGGAGTTTTGCAAAGTGTACTGAATAAAAGAAAGATCAAATGTGCTTGCCTGGGCGATGTGTTCAATTTACCGATGACTACAGTTACAGTAATTGAAGATGCCTTAATGATTGGCATGAGTGCCATAATGCTTTTAACTTTGCTGTAAAGACCTTGGCAAAATCGATAGCAAGTTTCTTTTTGAAGGTTTTTGAAGGCAATCTCTATGAGGGAAAAGGATTGTGGTAAAAAACCTTGGGCAGTTTTGCAATAGATCGTATTTATTACTTAAAACACTAAATCTCTAAGATGAAAAAAATATTTTTCGCAGCTGTAGCTCTCCTTGCGGCAGTATTTGCTCACAAAGGCATTGCACAGGATAGCACCGCCCAACGACAGTTATCTCAACTGCTCACTCAATATTACCAGCTCAAAGACGCCTTAGTTGAAGGAAATGGGAATAATGCGTCCACAACGGCACAGGAGTTTATAAAAACGGCAAATAGTATAGATTATAAACTCATTTCCGAAGGCAATATCAATGCATTGCTAAAGGATGCTTCACCTATTTCAGAAACGAAGGATATAAATAAGCAACGCGGGCATTTTGCCAATCTTTCAGATAATATGGCAACCCTTGCCAAGGCTGTAAGGCTCACGGCTGATCCAATTTACAAGCAATATTGTCCAATGAAAAAGACAAATTGGCTTAGTAATGAAAAGGCAATCAAAAATCCTTATTACGGTAATGCCATGCTTACCTGCGGAAATATTGTCGAGACAATAACTCATAATCCTCAATAGTAATACAGCATCCCCAGGTAACTAGGATTTTTTTTAACAGTAAAATCAAATTAAAATGAAAGCAATCGTTTTATCAGGAATAATGGTAGTAACTATAGGATTCATTTCATGTAGCAATAATGAAAATTCGACCGAAAGCACAACAGCCAACAAGGAGACTACCTCACAGGCAGCAGGCACAAATAATACTATTGAACAGGCAAAATCGGGAACAATCAATGATGTGGTTTCCGGTTATCTCAGTTTAAAGAACGCGCTTACAAATGATAATGCAAATGAAGCAGCATCCGCTGCAAAAGGAATTAACGAATCTCTGGCAAAGGTTAACGAGTCAGCCATGAATGCTGATCAAAAGAAGGTATATGATGATATAAAAGATGATATAAGGGAACACGCACAACATATTGCCGATAACAGCTCAAAAATTGACCACCAAAGAGAGCACTTCGATTTGTTAAGCAGGGATATGATTGACCTGGTAAAAGCTGTTGGAAGTTCACAAACACTGTACAGAGATTTCTGCCCGATGTATAATAATAAGAAAGGTGCTTACTGGTTAAGTGAAACCAAAGAAATTAAAAACCCATATTACGGTAAAGAAATGCTGAAATGCGGCGAGGTAAAGGAAGAGATTAAGGCCAATGGATGAGATTGCCGAGAAAAATATTGTCAGGACTGTTGATTGCATTCGTTTTAATCCAATTTATTCAGCCTGTTCGTAACCTGAGTAATGAAATCCCCTCTGGTGATATAACGAAAGCAATCAATGTTCCTGATAAAGTAGAGGAAGTCTTAAAAACAGCCTGCTATGATTGTCATAGTAACAATACATATTATCCCTGGTATTCCGGGATTCAACCTTTTGGATGGTTACTGGCAAAACATATCAGGGACGGTAAGGCAGAATTAAATTTTGACGAGTTTGGCGCATATTCCTTACGACGACGGATAAGTAAAATGAACGGAATCAAAAATAGTATGGAAGATGAAACGATGCCTTTACGCTCCTATACATTTTTACACAGCAATGCGAGATTATCAACGAATGAAAAGGCTTTAATTATCGATTGGGCCACAAGAACGGAAGACAGTTTGAGATTGCTTAATTAAAATGGGTCAAAAATGAGAAAGTTATTTCTTGTAATGCTATTGACAGGCGCTTATTTGATTACCGCCGCGCAAACAAGGGTTATTTATACCTGTCCAATGCATCCTCAAATAAAAAAGGAAAGGCCGGGGACATGTCCGATATGCGGGATGAAGCTGGAAAAGAAGACGGTGAGAGTTGCGCCACCCAAAGTTGTCCCTAAACTGCCTGAAAAAAAAGCTGAGCAGAATGATATCAAAAAGGATACAGCCAGGAAAGTGGATACGCATATACATGATGAAAAGATGATAATCGATTCAGCGGAGACCGATGTTGCGGACCAAATTCAAAGCAAAGTCTATGTTCAACCGGGTAAAACTGTTCGTTATGATCTGTATGTAAAAGATACAATGGTAAACTTCACCGGTAAATCACGCAGGGCAATTGCAATTAACGGGTCAATTCCGGGACCTGCATTGGTATTCACAGAAGGGGATACGGCAGAAATTTATCTGCATAATATGTTGAATGAAGAAACTTCCTTCCATTGGCACGGAGTGATCTTACCCAACCAGGCTGATGGAGTTCCATTTCTAACTACAGCACCCGTGTACCCGGGAAAAACACATTTATACAAATTCAGAGTCGTGCAGAATGGTACATATTGGTATCACTCTCATAGTTCATTACAGGAACAGGCAGGTATGTATGGAGCATTGTTATTTAAAACAGGGGAAGAAGTACAAATGAGTGAAGCAACAACGACTCATACTTCTATGTCGATGAGTAATAAACTATTTAATAAGGAGTATACCGTTGTTTTAAGTGAATGGTCGGATGATAACCCAATGCAAATTCAAAGAAGGCTTCGTACAGCGAATGATTGGTTTGCTATTAAGAAGGGAAGTGTTCAGAGTTATGCGGAGGCAATCAAAGAAGGGCATTTCAAAACGAAACTTACGAACGAATGGAAACGAATGAAGGCTATGGACGTAAGTGATGTTTACTACGAACGATTTTTGTTAAATGGTAAAAAAGAAACGCCTGCACCAGAGTTTCAGGCAGGTGATAGAATTAAATTAAAAGTAGTTAATGCCGGTGCTTCCTCCTATTTCTGGTTGGGATTTGCAGGTGGAAAGATTACGGTAGTCGGTAATGACGGTAATGATATGGTTCCTGTGGACGTTACCAGGCTGATCATAGCACCTGCTGAAACCTTCGATGTGATTGTGACTATTCCCCAAAACATGAGTTATGAATTCAGGGCGACATCAGAAGACAGAACCGGGTTTTCTTCTTTATGGTTAGGGTCAGGGCACAAAATGCCTGCACCAACACTACCACGCCTTAAATATTTTGAGGGGATGAAGATGATGAACGATATGATGAAGATGGATGGAAGTATGGATGATATGGGCATGAACATGAGCAATCAAAAAATGGATATGAATTCAGTAATGTATTCTGAGCTTATGGACGACGATGCTTCAAGCGATACAACGATGGACCATTCCCGGCATATGAATATGAATGATCCCAAAAAAGATACATCATCAATGAATATGCACAATATGCATGATATGGGAGGCATGAATATGAGTTCTGGTGTGGTTTCATTGAATTATGACATGCTTCGTTCTCCCGTGAAGACGGTTTTACCGTCTGGTCCTTTAAAATCACTTCATTTTACGCTTACGGGCAATATGAATCGGTATGTATGGACATTAGACAATAAAACCGTTAAAGAATCAGACAGGATCATGATTAATAAAGGTGAAGTATTGAGGATTGTAATTACTAACAATTCAATGATGAGGCACCCCATGCACTTACATGGTCATGATTTCAGGGTTGTAAACAGCCAGGCCGACTATTCACCATTAAAGAATGTGATTGATATTATGCCGATGGAAACAGACACGATTGAGTTTGCTGCAAATCAGAGTGGCAACTGGTTTTTTCATTGCCATATTCTTTTTCACATGATGGCTGGAATGGGCAGAGTGTTCACTTATAATAATTCACCAGTGAATCCCGAATTACCTGACGCTGAGAAAGCTTACCAGATGTTCAGAAGGCATAAAGATCAAAATATGCCTCACCTGATGGTCAGGGCAGGCGTCGAGAGTAACGGTAGTGATGGAGAAGCAATGGTTGCGTGGGATCGCTATACACTGAGACAGATCTGGCATTTGGGATATTCCGGCCATCATGGGCTTGAAAGTGAAACCTTTTTTGGCAGATACCTTGGCGTGAACCAATGGTTGTTTCCATATATCGGATTTGATTATCACTACAAAGAACTCGATGACATGGAAAAAATGAATCCGGAAAAAAATCTCTTTGGTCAAATAAGTAATAAGAATGATCGCAAAACTTTTATTATCGGCATTGAATACACTTTGCCATGGTTGGTATTGGCAGATGCAAGAGTTGATGGAAATGGTAAGTTCAGGTTCCAATTGAGCAGGGAAGACATTCCTGTTACGTCCCGGTTGAGATTTAATTTCATGGCAAATACCGACAAAGAGTATATGGCCGGCTTCAGGTACATTGTTTCCAAATGGTTTGCACTTTCAACGCACTACGATAGTGATATGAGTTTAGGTGCCGGAATTACGTTGACCTATTAAAAGAAAAAAAGTGCAGGTTTTGGCGTGCATGCTGATGATTCAAGTCATGGTTTCCTGTGACCTAAATCAGTGAAGATTGAGACAGATTGTAACATTTTTGGTATATAGAAAATAGCTTTAACTACAACCATGAAGAAGTTTATTGTTACGATATTGGCTTTAGTCTATCTGATAAGTTCTGCGGGAGCAACCATTCATCTTCACTATTGCATGGATAAACTGGTTAACTGGAGCTTATCAGACAAACCAGGGAATAGTTGCCAGAACTGTGGAATGGAAAAGGAAGGAGGTTGTTGCAAGGATGAGCATCACTTCATAAAAAGTAATACTGATCAGAAGACTGCCGAATCTGACATCCAGTTGTTTCAAAACTCTTCAATTGCTGCTCCGAATGCTTTTATTACCCCATCTGAATTTTGTTTTTCTCCACAAGCAAAACACCCGGCAAGGCACGCACCCCCAAATGGCAGTGGCCTGGATATTCTTATCCGCAACTGCGTTTTCCGCATTTAAATACAGCTATCGCTTTTGAAGTCGGGCAATAGATTATTGCCGGGCTTACCGTATTGTATTTCAATCTAACATTCAAATTTTTTTATGAAAAAGTATATGATGCTGTTGATAGCAGCTATTGTTAGCAGTTCTGTTTCGGTATTTGCCCAGGAAAAAGCAGGTAAAAGGGATACTACTCAGCATGTTGCTTTGTATATATGTTCTATGCATCCCGATGTTAAAATGAATAATCCGGGCAAATGTCCTCAATGCGGGATGGATCTTTCTCTTTCTAAAAAGGAAGAAATGAAAAGGCAGGTAACAAAAACTTATTCCTGTCCCGTACATGCAGATGTGATAAGCGACAAGTCCGGCAGGTGTCCTGATTGTGGTAAGAAATTGTCATTATCAAAAAAGGAAGAGATGAAGGCAGAAGTTATGGGAATGTATTGCTGCCGTATGCATCCTGATGTAATAAGTGACAAGCAAGGCAAGTGCTCCAATTGCGGAATGGAGCTAACGGAAAAGAAAATTAAGAAAGCTAAAATTGATAAAAAGTTGAGAGAAAAATGTATTTACTGAAACCACAATCATGATCTCAAGACTCATAGAAGCGGCACTTCGTAACCGGATCATTGTTCTACTGATAGCGGCTGGGGTTATTATATATGGTGTTTACGCTGTCAAAACAACACCTGTCGATGCTATTCCTGATCTATCAGAAAACCAGGTGATAATTTTTACCGAGTGGATGGGTCGCAATCCACAGATCATTGAGGACCAGGTGACCTATCCGCTCGTCAGCAACCTGCAGGGAATCCCCAGGGTAAAAAACATCCGGGCCAATAGCATGTTCGGGATGAGTTTTGTGTTTGTAATATTTGATGATAATGCCGACATCTATTGGGCAAGAACCAGGGTGCTGGAACGATTGAATTCTGCTCAGCGACTATTGCCACAGGGTGTCACGCCAACATTAGGTCCTGATGGTACGGGTTTAGGACATGTTTATTGGTACACATTAGATGCGCCGGGTTATGATCTTGGTGAACTGAGGGCATTGCAGGATTGGTATATACGTTTTGCATTACAAACAGTGGAAGGTGTAAGCGAAGTCGCTTCATTCGGAGGATTTCAGAAGCAATACCAGGTCGTCATCGACCCCGTCAAATTACAGTACTACAACATTTCATTAATGGACGTGGTGAATAAGATCAAAATCAATAACAATGATGTTGGCGGAAGAAAATTTGAGCAATCCGATATTGGCTATATCATTCGCGGATTAGGCTATATAAAAGATATCAGCCAGATCGAAGAGATTCCGGTGGTAACAATTAATTCAATCCCTGTTCGCATTAAAGATATTGGCGCTGTGCAAATGGGCGGAGAATTACGACTTGGTATCATCGAAGAAAATGGTGAAGGTGAAAAAGTGGGTGGAATTGTAGTAATGCGTTATGGAGAAAATGCCAAGGATGTGATTGACCGGTTGAAAATAAAACTGGATGATGTACAAAAAGGCCTGCCACCGGGGGTCACTTTTAAAACCGCTTATGACCGTTCCGATTTGATAGAGGCAACCATTGCCACATTAAAAGAAGCCGTGATTGAAGAAATCATCATTGTGTGTCTTGTGCTTTTCATTTTTTTATTACATGTACGAAGTGCATTGGTTGTGGTGATCACCATCCCAATGTCCGTATTAATAGCATTTATTATGATGAAATGGTTTGGTATTACTTCCAACATTATGTCGCTTGCCGGCGTGGCATTAGCCGTCGGCGATCTTGTGGATGCAGGAATCGTGATGGTAGAGAATGCAATGAAATCCCTGAGTGGCGAAACCGATTAAAAAGATATTATGCTGACGAAGCAACAAAGAGAACAAAAAATTGAATCTTCTTCTAAACTGATTGCAAAAGCGGTTGTCAGTTCGATACTGATTACACTGGTTTCATTCAGCCCTATTTTGTTTTTAACCGGCCAGGAGCACAAGCTTTTTTCACCGCTGGTATGGACAAAAACTTTTGCAATGATTGGTTCTGCCTTTGTGGCGATATTTCTTGTACCAGTGCTCATGGTCATCCTCCTCAAAGGAAAAATAAGACCTGAAAGCAAACATCCCATTTCCCGGTTTTTTATTTTTTTATATTCTCCAATCCTTCGCTGGTGTTTGAAATGGAAAAAACTTACTCTGTTGATCAGCTTTTTGATTCTGGCAGGAAGTGTACCATTAGTGATGCGGTTAGGGAGAGAATTTATGCCCCCATTGGATGAAGGCTCATTGCTGTTTATGCCTGTGACCTTACCTGATGTATCCAATTCAGAAATAAAACGCATTATGCAGGTGCAGGATAAACTGATGCTTACGGTGCCGGAAGTACAGAATGTATTGGGCAAAGCCGGCAGGGCCAATACAGCTACAGATAATGCGCCAATTAGTATGATTGAAACAATTGTATTGCTGAAGCCGCAATCGCAGTGGCGGGACGGGGTCACAAAGAATGATATCATCAATGAACTGAATGCAAAGATGCAGATACCCGGCGTGGTAAACGGTTGGACGCAACCCATCATTAATCGCATTAATATGCTCTCCACTGGCATTCGTACCGATGTGGGAATAAAGATCTATGGTCAAAACCTTGACACGATCAACATGCTGGCACAGCAATTCAGAAGATCATTACAGGGGGTAGAGGGAGTAAAGGATCTTTATGTAGAACCGATAACCGGCGGTAAGTATATCGATATAAAAATTAAGAAAGAGGAACTTGGACGTTACAATCTTTCGGTAGATGACGTGAACATGTTCGTTGAGATTGCGCTTGGCGGTATGAACGTTACACAAACTATTGAAGGCAGGCAGCGATTTTCCGTTAATGTAAGAATGGCCCAGGATTATCGGAATTCAATTGAAAAACTCAGACGACTTCCCATAAACACGATGAGTTATGGACCGATTCCACTGGCTGCATTGGCTGATATTGAAATTGCAGAAGGTCCGCCCATGCTCACTTCCGAAAACGCGATGCTGCGGGGAACGCTTTTGTTCAATGTACGTGATCGGGACCTCGGCGGCACCGTTGACGATGCAAAAAAAAGATTATCCGATGCAGTCAAAAAGCTTCCCAAAGGATATTTTTTAGAATGGAGTGGCCAGTATGAAAACCAGGTAAGAGCAGAACAGCGTTTGAAGATTATTTTACCGGTTGTATTGCTGATCATTATCGTCATCCTATATTTCACTTTTCACACATTCAGGGAAGTATTGATCGTCCTGTCCTCTATTCCCATTGCACTTGTTGGCGGGGCCTACTCACTCTACTTCTTCGATGTAAACTTTTCGGTTGCCGTAGCGGTTGGCTTTATTGCATTGTTTGGAATAGCTGTGGAGACCGGGGTTCTCATGCTGGTCTATCTTAATAATTCCTTATATAACAAAGTAACGAAACAAAGGGAACTGCAACAGCCAATGAATAAGGCAGCTCTTGAAGATGCGATTTATGACGGAGCTGTCCTCCGGTTGCGACCCAAGCTTATGACAGTGATCGTGGATATTCTTGGATTATTACCTGTTTTACTTGCAACAGGACCAGGCAGTGATGTTATGAAGCCGATCACCTATCCTTTTGTATTCGGTTTGATCACATCAACACTTTTTGTGTTGATCGTTTTGCCGGTGATGTATGCAATGGTAAGGGAATATGAATTGAAGAGACATAACAAATTGCAGATCGTGCAGTTGGCGAACGAATAACAAGCTATAAAATTCATAACAATGAAGAAAAATATTTTATTAATCGTTCTTTCAATTTTTCTGATTGCTGAGGATAGCATTGCCCAAAGGACCATGTCTTTAAAAGAATTGCTGGACTCCGTAAGGAATGTTCACCCATTACTAAGAATGTATGACAATGATATTCGTTCTATGGACGAAGCAGCCAAAGGAGCAAGAAGCTGGATGCCAATTGAGTTGGGAACAGGTCTATGGATGACACCTTTTAATCCGAATCGTTGGAAAAAAATGGAAGATGGCATGGGTGGATTCGAGGAAGGGATGGGACAATACATGATCTCGGTGCAACAAATGTTTCCCAACCGGAAAAGACAGGATGCTGAGCTTGCTTATATGTCGGCCATGTCATCAGTTGAAAAAGAAAAAAAGAACTTTTCGCTGAACCAATTATATGCAGAAGTAAAAAAGAATTACTATGACTGGGTAATCATTCAGAAAAAAATAACGGTGCTGGCTGAAAATGAAAAACTGGTCAACTTCATGATCCAAAGTGCTGAGCTACGATATAAAAATGGTTTGGAAAAGATCAACGCCTACTATAAAGCAAAAGCTGCGTTGGGTACCCTGGAAAAAATGCGGGTAATGCTGGAAAATGAAATTGCGTTGAAAAGAATTGCGTTAAACACGTTGTTGAATCGGGATAAGGGGGTTATTTTTTCTATCGACACAGTTTATAGGTTTAACGATTATTCAGATGAGTTGGTTGACAGCGCTCGATTACTTGCGGCAAGAAGTGATCTGAAAGCCGTGGCTAAAGAAATCCAATTGAACTGGTTAAAATTCGGAGCCGAAAAAGCAAAGCTCAAGCCGGAGTTCGGGATCCGGTACGAGCATATGATTGGTTTCGGAGGATTGCCGATGCAGTATTCATTGATGGGAATGGTGAAAATCCCTTTCACCAGAGGTGCTTCCCGAATGTATAAGGCAAATATGGAAAGTATCAGATGGCGAAATGAAAGTTTACAGCAGGAAAAACAAATGATATTGAATGAAGCGACGGGTATGGCTCAATCAATGCGCAACGAGATTGGTGCAAAACAAAAACAAATCAGGTTGTATGAAGAAAAGATCATTCCTGCGTTAAGAAACAATTATTCGGCTTATCAACTGGCTTATGAGCAAAACACTGAAGAATTATTCATGCTTTTTGATGCATGGGAAACCTTGAATATGACACAGCTTGAATACCTGGACCAATTGAAAGAATTGTTGTCAATGCAGGTGGAGTTGGAGAGAATATTGGAGATCAAATGATTTATTATGAAACGATTTAATGTAAACGGGCAATTGACATTTAGCAATTGGCAATCGGCAAAAAGCAAGAACATTTGGTCTTTCGCAAGGCCTTCATTTTACCGGTTGTCTTTTGTTTATTGCTAATTGGCCTTACAGCATGTAATAATGAAAAGAAAGAAGACCATGCACAACACCAGCAGCCGGTAACCACCAAACAAATATACACTTGTCCAATGCCCGAAGATTCTGTATTCAGTGATAAGCCGGGTAAATGTCCAAAATGTGGAATGGACCTGGTAAAAATTGAAAGTCACGATCATTCACAAGAGCAGCAGTCCGCGAAGGCCAGTGGCCAGTATACTTGCCCGATGCATCCTGAAATCATAAAAGACAAACCTGGCACATGCCCGATTTGCGGAATGGACCTGGTTAAAAAAGAAGAGGATTCAAGAAAGATAGAAGGAATTTCAATTGAATCATTGCTGAAGCCGACTAATGAATATGTGATTGCATCACTACCAGTGGTTGCAGTAAAGCAAAGTACTGAGCCTGTCGACATCGATGTATTAGGTTATACGGCTTATAATACTTCTACAGTCGGAACTATTTCTGCACGCATAAGCGGAAGGATTGAAAAACTATATGTGAAATACCGTTATCAGAAGATCAGCAAAGGACAGCGGATCATGGATATTTATAGCCCGGAGCTAATGACAGCGCAACAAAATCTATTGTTGCTCCTGAAAAATGATCAGGAGAATACAACAATGATCGATGCGGCCAGGCAAAAATTATTGTTACTGGGATT
>JAICPX010000392.1 GCA_025929635.1 Chitinophagaceae bacterium | reverse complement strand
TACTAACCAAATATCATCTGTTCCCGGTGTTCCATGATGATTGGATACTTGCTTATCATTTGAACCAGAGGTGCCAATGGCAATTATATCACCAGATGCAGTTTCCATAATATTATAAAACACTTCATCACGACTACCACCGTAAGTATTTTTCCAGATAATATTTCCTGCATTATCAGTCTTTATAAGAAAAGCATCAGCGCCACCGTTTTTAGCATCAAAGTCGCCGTTGTGAGAATCGGTGAATCCGCAAGAAAGATAATTGCCATCCCTGAGCTCTATAACATAAAAAATATTGTCTTCTCCGGTTCCACCAATACATTTTAGGTGAGTGATTTGGGGGTCCAGTCTGTTTTCAAATAGCGGAATGAGGTTGAAAGATAAAATCAGAAAGCTGCTGAAAAATAAACCTTTCTTTTTCATGATTTAGAACTTATTAGTGAAGAAAAAAGTGAAGTGTGTATGCGTGTCCGGTGGCCGACACACTTCACCGTACCGGGGAATAGGTTTATCTGCACTTACTCTTTCAAAAATTCTATTTTACTTAGAATATTCTGACTGACCTTTTCCCCCAGCCATAATCCTTTGTCGCATGATGCCTGGTAGTGAATGCCTCCAAACACTCTGCTATCAGACATTTCTTTTGCCATCTCGTTAAATGAATTGTAATCCCGGGGAGGCAGCCCCAAATAATCGTAAGTATGAATTGAAAATTGAAAATTATCTCCAAGCACATCGGTAAGCATGGCTGCAATTGCAGCACCATTTACTGCATGTGCTGATGGGAACTCAGGATGCCCCGGTGTATTAAACAACGCATTCCAACCGCTGTGTCCCATTTCCTCGCGGATATAATTAATAGGTCTTTCAAGGTTATAAGTATATTTATTTACAAAGCAGATTGTAGTCGCATCAAAGGAAGCTATTCCTGTTTTGGCATAAACCAGGGCGGCAGCATCCAGCTTTGATTCAGCTTTGACTAGTACCTGGGCAAGTATGGCCACAAAATGTCCGCCGCCGGGATAGCCGGGAGCATCACGATGATAAATAGCCATGGCAGTTTGAGCGGGTGTAAGTGCCTGCGATTTATCATATACATCTTTTACCATATTCCAAAATGGTGAACCAGGAACATTTGAATAAGCTGGTGGCGGCTCCAACGCAGTTCCATTTGTTACATCAGGCGTTATCAACCGGAGCTGATATGCATAGGGATTGGTGGCCTGTGGATTATTTGGCGGAGTAGTTAAAAGTGTGTTTCCTGCGCCAAGAGATTGTACCCAAAAACCGGGACCAATAAACTGAGGTTCCGGAACGTATGGTGCATTGACATTACCCGATCCATCTGTTGCTGCCCATGCAATTACTCTTGTTGCTACTTCTTTTCCAAAAGCAATTGAACGTTGTAAAGTTGCAGCATCCACTTCTCCAGAATAAGTTGACTGCAAACTATTCTCAAGATTATCAATATTGGTTTTGTTGGCAACAGCGGTTGTTGGAAAAAGTTTCCTGTTCATTTCCGCAAGGGCGGCATTGGCACTTGCTGCCCAATGGTAGGCTTTACCATTTTCAGTTGATGGCATTGCAGGAAACCCAGTTAGTTGACCGGTGAGTGATTGATGCGCAGGCATGCCTGGTACCACTGCTTCGTAAGTGGCGATACCGCAATAAGCCATGGCACGGTTGGCTGCTTGTGAGCCGGTACCTGGTGCTAAAGGCACACGAAGCATATCAAGTTGCATATTGAGCCAGCGAATGACCACATCTGCAGGATATGTTTTTGTTTGATTTAGATGGCCCTGTTCGCTGTTGTTGTTTGCAGCAGTCGCAATTTCTTCATTTTGCTCTGGCCGGGTGACATCTTTTTGACAGGAAATCATCGTAAACAAGCAAGCGCTTAGTATGAACAGCCATTTAGCTGTCAATTGATTGATTCTAAATTTCATGATGATATTTTTTTATGGTTAAAAATTAAGGTTGCCGGAAAATATAGCACGTTGAAAGCTGCGGTTCCACGTGTATGCCAGGCGTTGATGTGATTGTTGCGTTTTACGGGCGCCATTAAGATGGATCTACGGGAACATGTATGAACACTCATATAAAACTTTTACAGGTAAAAAGTGATGGTGATTTAAAAATAATTCTCAGGAAAGCCTGGCAACAGGGGCGGTGAGCCGTTGGCGGAATAGGCAGGTAGTTAGCAAAAACAAGAAAGGGAAGAGAGAGTAAAACCACGCTGTTCGTCAAGGAGAGGAGGAAACTCTCATTGAACAATTACTCAAATATTTTCATCAGGG
This sequence comes from Chitinophagaceae bacterium, assembly GCA_025929635.1. GTDB lineage: Bacteria > Bacteroidota > Bacteroidia > Chitinophagales > Chitinophagaceae > VBAS01. Next base: position 2,269 of record JAICPX010000392.1, on the reverse strand, counting down.
CGTCTTTGCGGCTACGCGAAACATTTACCGTAGTGCCGTCACTCATGATCAGGTAACCGCCCTCCCCACGAACATATTTATTTACTTCGTTTAGATTAACCATGTAGGAGTGATGAACACGAATGAAGGATGTAAAGTCCGATAATTGTTCTTCCACATCTTTTAATGTCCGGCAGGCAACCAGCCTTTTTTTATTTTTTAGAAACAAGTGAGTATAATTATCATCGGCCTCGCAGTAAATTATTTCTTCTGCCGGGATCAGTTCGAATCCTTCTGAAGTAGGGATGGCAACTCTTGTAAATTTATTTCCCCTGTTATTTACCTGGTCGATCAACATTCGGAATTGTTCAGGGGAAGGGCGCAACTTTTGTTTTTGCACGTTTTGAACTGCCGTAATAAGTTCTTTTGGATCTATCGGCTTTAACAAATAATCCAATGCACTGAAGCGAATAGCTTTGATCGCATACTGGTCATAGCTTGTTGTGAAAATAACAGAGAAAGGAATTTCATCGAACTGCTCTAAAAATTCAAATCCATTCATAACCGGCATTTCAATGTCAAGAAATACCAGGTCGGGTTCATATTTCTTAACAGCTGAGAGGCCTTGTTTTGCCGACATACATTGTTCCATCACCTGTACCTCCGGGCAAAAATCATGAATCAACATGTTAAGCGTATCCACACAATGTACTTCGTCATCAATTAAAATTGCCTTGATCATGCGTAGTTAATTTGATCATTCCTTCTGTTCTGTATTCTTAAGTTTCTTTTTGACCTGAGAAAAATACCTGCATCCATTTCGGCATCGTTTTTTTCCTTTTTAGTTTTCCGGCCATAGCACTACGGTCTGGAACTGTCAATCCTTCATTAGCCAGTGCGAATACAACAATTGGTTTTTCTACATTCTTAAATTCAAAGGAACCCAATGACACTGATCTAAACTTAGGGATATTTTTTATTTTATCCTGTATCTCTTCTGAAAAAAGAATGCTATTACCGACAGCAATCGATTGGATTCTCGATGCGAGGTTCACGCCATCACCCAATATTTTTCCATCTTCAAAAAAGATCTCTCCTATATGTATTCCTATTCGCAGGGGTATTGACGGATCTTTTTGTAATTGTTCCTGTACTTCCAATGCCGATTGCACCGCTTCTGACGCACTTGCAAATATGCAAAGACTGCCATCTCCATAATCATTTAGTACTTCTCCGGAATGATCAGTGACAGATTGTTTTAGCACAGTCGTATACCGCTTAATAATTGTCAAGGTCTTCGTCTCATTTTCCTGCATCATTGAAGTATATCCCACAATATCTGTAAAAAGAATAGCGGCTAAGCGACGTTCTTGTGATAAAGAAATTTTCGGCGCAAGCTGGCTGCTTTTTCCCTGGAGATGTTCCATCAGCAAGCGAAACTGCTCTTCAGTTGGTGGTTTTTTTTGAAGTTGTACTTTATGAACCGCTGCGATGAGTTCTTTGGGATCTATTGGTTTTAACAAGTAATCCAGGGCGCTAAAGCGAATCGCCTTAATGGCATATTGGTCGTAGCTGGTAGTGAATACAACCGCAAAGGGAATTTGTTTGAATTGTTCCAATAACTCAAACCCATTCATGATCGGCATTTCTATATCAAGAAATACAAGGTCAGGTTTTAAATGTCCAATTGCCTCTAATCCTTTTTTTGCCGACATGCATTTTTCCATCACTTCTACTTCAGGGCAGTAATCAGCCAGCAGGATGCTTAGTGTATCGATACAATGCACCTCATCATCGACAATAATTGCTTTAATCATATATCACAGGCATTTTGATTACTACTTCGGTGCCTGCTGCAGTGCCATCAGGATTGACCAGGTCGTGAATTGTAACCGGTGAAGTAAGCGTTTCTGAATTTTGTAAAATAGCGATACGATGTGCAGTGATACGCAAGCCCATTGATTTATGCTTCGTTGCAGACTTGCTTGCCAGCGCTGCTGATTTTTCACGACCAATGCCATTGTCTGTTATTGTGAAATACAAAAAATTATTTTCTTCTGATACTTCAACATCCAATTGCCCTTTTTCTTCCTTGTGCATTAATCCATGCCATATGGCATTTTCCACATAGGGTTGTAAAATGAGAGGCGGCACCTGTAATGCTGATATATCCAGATCCTTTGGAACGGAAATTTTGTAATCAAAGTGATAATTAAAACGCAACGCTTCCAGGTTGAGATATAATTCAAGTGATTCAAGTTCACTTTCCAGTGTAATTAAGGAAGCCTGT
>JAICPX010000142.1 GCA_025929635.1 Chitinophagaceae bacterium | reverse complement strand
CAGGCTTTGGCACAACGGAGCGAATATGGGCCTTGCCACCGGAATGACAGCGCCCTATCTTTCATCAAAAAAATATGTTGATCCTTTACGAGGGGGAAGTAGTGACGAAGCCAACTTCAATAGTGAGAATGGTACCCGCGATGCAATACTGATGCGCCTGGCAGAAACTTTCCTCATCCGCGCAGAAGCCTATGGTCGCAAAGGACAATATGCGCTTGCAGTGAATGATATTAATGTATTAAGACAAAGAGCCGCTTATAAAGCAGGTGAAAACCGGCCCAATGTCCTTGTTGAATGGGAACCAAAAGCAAGTCTTCTTGCTCCTTCTGAAACAACGGTTCCTTATCCTGCCATCGGAGATTCGTATAGTAAGCTCATGGTAACAGAAGCTCATTTTACACCTGGTACTCCACAGGCCTTGGCGGAAGGTTATATTGCTACGGTGGGTACAATGCCCGACATGTTCATTCATTTTATTTATAATGAAAAAGCCCGTGAATTCTTATCCGAGGGTATTGCCTGGGAGGATCAGCACAATGCTGGAATATTATACGATCGAGTTGTTTACCTGAACCAGATGGCTTCAGACAGAACAGGCTTGTGGCCTGTAGCTTTTAATACGGTAAGCGGAAACGGCCAGAATGGAAATGGAAAAGGTCAAATGAAAAAGCATTTTACTTTCAGACCATGGCCTATGTCATATTTAGTATTGCTAACCGATGAAAATGGAAAACTCTTGGACGACGCTGCAAGAACGGCTTATCAAAACCCGGGATATTAATTTCTTTCATAAAGCAGGCAAGCAGCAATTGGCGCGTCAGTAGTTGACCGCCATTTGCATTTTATACGCAGGATAGCGCAGGATGAAAGGGGATAATGTTTGCTTAATTTTAATACCAACTATTGCTCCATATATGAAATTTACTTCTTTAAACAGAACCGGTCCTTGCCTGTTATTTTTCTTATTGACCTCTTTAGTTCCTTCACTGTTCGCACAAAAACCAACCGAACCAAAGACCGATGTCAATACACCACTTCATGCGATGAAGGTGGATTATCCCGTTCCCTACGAGGCACCCACAAAAGAAAATGTGAAAGCAGTAGTCGATAAAATTTTCAACTATCTCGCCGCTACGACGCCGGCGCAAATGATGAATAAACAAACCGGTGAAATTGTAAGTGACATAAACCGGCTGGATACCAATACAGTCATTAAACAAGGTGATTTTCGCCTGACAAGTTATGAATGGGGCGTTACCTATTCCGCCATGCAAAGAGCTTTTGAAACAACAGGTGATAAGAAGTATAATGACTATGTAAAAACAAGATTTGATTTTTTGGCTAAATGGGTGCCGGCAGCTAAATCAAAATTCCCGGTTGATTATATTCAGAAAAAGAGATTCCTGAATCAGCCCATTGATCCGCTTGCGCTCGATGATGCCGGGGCCGTTTGTGCTTCGATGATCAAAGCACAACGCAACGGATTGAGTAATGATCTCCGTCCCCTGATCGATAATTACATTAATTATGTTTTTACAAAAGAATATAGATTGAAAGATGGCACAATCGGGAGGAATCGTCCGCAGAAAAACACGCTGTGGCTGGATGACCTGTATATGTATATACCTGCAGTTGCGCAAATGGGCAAACTTACCGGTGATAAGAAATACTTTGATGATGCAGTAAAACAGGTACTGAATTACAGCAAGAGGATGTTCAATAAAGAAAAAGGTCTTTATATGCATGGTTGGGTAGAAAGTATGGAGGTTCATCCGCAGGTTCATTGGGCACGTGCAAATGGCTGGTCATTGATGGCCATGTCAGAATTATTAGATGTGTTGCCGGACAATTATCCCGGACGAAATGCAGTGTTGCAACAATTCAGAGATCTTGTAAAAGGACTCGCATCCTATCAAAGTGGTTCAGGATTCTGGCATCAATTGTTGGATAGGAACGATAGTTACCTCGAGACATCGGCAACCGCGATCTATGCTTATTGTATTGCTCATGCATGTAATAAAGGGTGGATTGACCCGATGACCTATGGCCCAATGAGTATACTCGCATGGAACGCTGTATCAACAAAGATCAATGACAAAGGACAGGTAGAAGGTACCTGTGTGGGAACAGGAATGGCATTTGATCCCGCATTTTATTACCATCGGCCGGTGAATGTATTTGCGGCACATGGTTATGGGCCTGCTATTTTAGCCGGCGCGGAGATTATTGAGCTATTAAAAAATTATTCATTCTATATTAATGACAGTGCATTGCAATTAAAAGAAAAAAATAAACAATGATGTGAATGGGCTTTAGCCCCTGGATAATGTAAAGACCAAAACAAAATGAAAAAAATATTCCCAATAGTATACTTTTTTATTTCTTGCTCTGCCGCATTTTCACAAAGAAAGTTGACAGTATATGCTGGCAAACCAGTTGCTTCAATAGCACCAACCATGTGGGGAGTATTTTTTGAAGACATCAATTTTGGCGCTGATGGAGGTTTATACGCGGAATTGGTAAAGAATCGTTCCTTTGAATTCCCTACCGCAATGATGGGCTGGAGACAGACCAGGTCAAGCTATCAGAAAGGGCGATTTCTTATCATCAATAAATCGGACAACTCCTCCAATTCTAGATTTGCCAGGATCACAATTAATAATACTGAGGGAAATTATTCATTAACTAATGATGGTTTTCGTGGCATTGGTGTGCACAAAGACAAGCAATACAATTTTTCAATCCTGGCAAGGGCAGAAAAACCAACAAACATTAAGATCAGGGTCCAGTTGGTTAATTACGCAGGAAAAGAGATTGGAACCACCACGATTGAGAAGATCGGAAACTCATGGGAAAAATATACTGCAAATATTGTCGCGACTGATTCCGCCCAGCGAGGTAAACTGAATTTGATCTTTGAGGGTGAAGGAGTGATCGATATCGATATAGTTTCTTTATTTCCCCGTGATACATGGAAGAATCGTCCCGGTGGATTAAGAAATGATCTTGTACAAAAGATCGCTGATCTTAAACCCGGTTTTATTCGTTTCCCAGGCGGATGTATTGTAGAGGGGAAAGATCTGACCAACCGTTATCAATGGAAAACAACAGTTGGAAATGTTGATGACAGAAAATTGCTCATGAATCGATGGAATGTCGAGTTTCCGGGAAGATCAGCACCGGATTATTACCAGAGTTTTGGGTTGGGTTTTTATGAATATTTCTTACTAGCCGAAGACCTGGGTGCTGAGCCTTTGCCTATTCTGAATTGTGGTATGGCTTGTCAGTTCAATAGTGGCGAAGTGGTCGCAATGGATGAGCTACAGCCTTATATCGATGATGCGCTCGACCTGATTGAATTTGCCAACGGCTCAATAAATACAAAATGGGGAAAGCTAAGAAATGACATGGGGCATCCGCAACCATTCCAGCTGAAATTTCTTGGCGTTGGCAATGAACAATGGGAACCGCAATACATAGAGCGGTACAAGGTTTTTGAGAAAGCAATTCTTTCAAAATATCCTGATATTAAAATTGTATCGGGTTCAGGTCCATTTGCAGAGGGAGAATATTTTAACTATGCATGGAACGAATTGAAACAACTAAAACCTGAATTGATAGATGAGCATTATTATAAACCACCTGGCTGGTTTTTCAGCAATGCCAGCCGTTATGATAATTATGAACGAACCGGCCCAAAAGTTTTTGCCGGTGAATACGCAGCGCATTCAAAAGACAACCCTGAAGCGGAAAGCCGTAATAACTGGGAAAGCGCTTTGGCAGAAGCTGCATTCATGACCGGTCTTGAAAGAAACGCAGATATAGTCCGGATGTGTTCTTATGCACCATTGTTTGCACATGTGGATGCATGGCAATGGCGACCTGACCTGATTTGGTTTGATAATTTAAGTACAGTGGCCACACCTAATTATTATGTGCAGAAATTATTTTCCAATAACAAAGGAACCCATGTTGTAACAATTTTGGAGGATAATAAAGTTGTAGCAGGAAAAGACAGTCTGTACTGCAGCGCTGTTATTGACAAACAAAAAAATGAATTGATCATTAAAATGGTGAACAACGCTCCGGCTGCACAAACGATAGAATTGAATTTAGATGGGATAAAACTTGCTAAGACAGATGCCATTTTACAAACGCTGGCCACAAATGACCGGTACAGCTATAATAAATTGTCTGAACCGGATAAATTAAAGCCGCAAGAAAAAAAGCTTCCGGTAAGATCAAATAAGCTCGATCAAACCCTGCTACCATATTCAGTAACCGTCTTAAAAATATCTTATAGCGTTAAATGAAAAAGTCAACTCTATTAGTTTGCTTCCAGCCCGGCAGGGGCGGAATATGCTAGCCCGGGACGGAGGCCCCGGTAGTAGTGAATGAAAGCCGTTACAGAATCCGGTATTGGTTCAATATTGATGATCGGAGAACGGAAAGATGATCCGCCGTGGCGGACGCAACAGAAGTTCAATCAGGGAACAGAAGTTGGCTAACTAAAATAAAAACCGTGCAGTTAAACATACTTTACATAAGACAACTCTTCTTTTTTATAATTATAAGTTCATTTTCCTCAGCTCAATCGCCCGTTATCAATATCGATTTCAAAAAAGAAATCGGGGAAATGAATCCTGTCTGGGCTTGGTTTGGTTATGATGAACCAAACTATACTTATATGAAGGACGGTAAGAAACTTTTATCGGAAATTGCTGCATTTAGTCCTGTCCCGGTTTTTGTGAGAACGCATAATTTATTGACAACAGGGGATGGAACGCCTGCTTTAAAATGGGGCTCAACCAATGTCTATACGGAAGATCCCAATGGCAAACCTGTTTACAACTGGAAGATCGTTGACAGTATTTTTGATACCTATATTCAAAGAGGCATGAAACCATTGGTACAAATCGGTTTTATGCCAGAGGCATTATCATCCAAACCACAACCATACAGGCATAACTGGCGACCCGGTGCTCCTTATAAAGAAGTATTCACCGGTTGGGCATATCCCCCGAATGATTATAATAAATGGAGAGAATTGGTTTATCAATGGGCAATACATTGTGTGGAGCGCTATGGAAAGAAAGAAGTGGAAAGCTGGTGGTGGGAAGTTTGGAATGAACCCAATATTGGTTACTGGCAGGGGACTGTAGAAGAATATTGCAAGATGTACGATTATGCAGCAGACGGTTTACTCAAAGCATTGCCAACAGCAAAAATTGGTGGCTGCAATATTACCGGAGGTGGTTCAAAATTCTTATCAGCGTTTATCAAGCATTGTTTGAGTGATACCAATTATGCAACAGGTAAAATCGGCTCGCCGCTGCACATGGTTTTATTTCATGCCAAAGGTCAACCCAGAGTGGTCAACGGAACAGTAGTAATGAATGTAGGCACCCAGATGCGGGATATCCGCGATGCCATGAAAACGGTAAACGATTTTCCACAATTAAAAAATATTCCTTTGGTAATTGGTGAAAGTGATCCCGAAGGTTGCGCCGCATGCGGCATGAGCACGAACCCTGAAAATGCCTATCGCAACGGCACGATGTATTCAAGTTATACTGCCGCGTCATTTGCAAGAAAATATTTGCTGGCTGATGAACACAAAGTAAATCTCCTGGGTGTTGTATCATGGTCTTTTGAATTTGAAGATCAGCCGTGGTTTGCCGGCTATAGAGACTTAGCAACAAATGGTGTCAATAAACCTGTGCTGAATGTTTTTCGCATGTTTGGAATGATGAAAGGAAAACGTGTTGAAGTGACTGGCAATCGTATGTATGATCTGAAAACTTTTGTTGACAGCAGCGTAAGAAAGCATACGGATATTGGCGCAATTGCAGCCCTTGATAACAGATCGGCAACCGTGATGATATGGAATTACCATGATGAAGACAAACAGGATGCTGGTGAAGAAATTAGAATTGCACTAAATGGGTTACCCGTGGTATCAGCTACAATGACTGAATACAGGATAGATAATGAACACAGTAACTCCTATGAGGTTTGGAAGAAAATGGGTTCGCCACAAGATCCGACCCCAGAACAAATATCCATTTTGGAAAAAGCAGGACAGTTACAAATGATAAATAAGCTGGTTAAGTTAAAATTAAAAAACGAATTGAATGTAACTATAAAGCTTCCCCGGCAGGGGGTATCATTAATTACGATTAGTTGGTAAAACATTTATTGATATTCAAACAAAATATCATGAAACGAATCCTGGTTGTCACACTATCGCTTATAATAGGGGTTTCGGCCAGTACGCAAATTGGCAGAAGGTTTCCTTCTGAGCGCAAAGAAATCATTGATCCTGTCACCGGAGCCAAGTTAATTTTTCTCACCAGCACACCGAATGGTGATGCAAAAATTTACCAAACGCATAACCAGTGGACTTCCGATGGCCAATGGTTGATATTTCGTTCTCATCGTGTAAGAGGAGAAGCCATGGCGGTAAATGAGAAGACGGGGGAGATGGTACAGGTGACAGAAGGAGGCTATACCGGGATGTTGAATATAGCACGTAAATCAATGAAGCTTTATTTTATGCGTTTAGCAAAGGACGATACGATTCCTGCTACTCCCGGTGATACGGCTCGTCGGCGCGTGCAGCGTGCCGTACAGATCATTGAAGTAGACCTTGAAAAATTATTTGCTGATAGTAAGGCAGGCAAACTAAAAAAGCAAACCGAATATCAAAGAGTATGTGGTTCTACACCAAAAGAATTTGGTGCGGGGGGTGATATGGCATTGGATGGTGATGAAGAATGGTGTTATTTCCGTGTTGGCTTGCAGGAGGCAGCAAAACATTTGGCACCCGGAACTAAAATTGAAAAGAATTTCGGTCCGCGAAATATGGGAGCAGGCCCTAATGGCATTGCTGCGATGAATATTCATACTGGTGAAATAGAATATGTGGTATCCGTGCCATTCCAGATCGGTCATATACAAACCAATCCATGGGTGGCTGGCGAAATTGTTTTTTGCTGGGAGACCGGCGGCAAATCACCGCAAAGAACATGGACAGTTATGAGAGATGGTTCTGGTCTTCGCCCGCTTTATCCTGAATCGGAGTATGAATGGGTGACGCATGAAGCTGTTATTGGAAAGGATGAAGTAGCGATCGCGATCATGGGACATAGAAAAATTCCGGGTACCAGTAAAACTATGGAAGCTCCCACGGATGTTGGTGGTGCGAATCCCGGCCAGGATCCTGCATGGGGACCATCGGGTACAAGGGAGAAGCCGACTGGCCTTGCCATCGTCAATCTGCGGACGAGAGAAATGGAAATTGTTGGGCAAACAAAAAGTGGAAGTGGTTTATGGCATGTGAGTGGGTCTTCCGACGGTCGTTGGGCAGTTGCTGACGATTTTGCGCGCAACATTTATTTGATCGATCGACACACAAAGAAAATGATCTTGCTTTCGACAGGTCATAAAACAACGGCTGCTGATCATCCGCATCCAACCATGAGTCCTGATGGAACTAAAATTCAAATTCAATCTGCAATGTTATCAGCTGATAACCGGACAATGAATATTTGTATCATCCCGCTTCCGGAAGAATGGTTGAAGGGAACATATAAATGATTTTATTATGGGCCCAACTGCATTGCTACTATTTAGCTTCTGTTGCGACGCTCCTTTCCGGGTCCCATAATTCTTATCGTCAATCTTATAAATCTTCTCAATGTTCCGTAGGAATATCTGGTGGGTAGTCAATTATAGCGAATCTTAATGCCGTTCCGTAGGAAGGTCTGGCGCAAATTATTTTCAAGGGCGACACCATGCGTACCGATGGAACGCTTTTTGCAATTTTTATAAAACTGCTACCCATCATTTGTCCCTATGGGACAATATAATAATCGTTGAATTCAGTGCGAAAACGAGTTAGATTTCCAGTCAAGTCTCACAGGACTGTACAGGACACGAAACACACGCTGATGACCTTACTTTATAGACCTAAAGATCTCTTGATATGAAGACCCCGGTTTTCGCAGTGCGACTTATGCTCCTGCTAATTATTTTTAGCTGCTCAAATCTTTCTTTTTATGCGCAGACGGTTCTGGAAACAGGCGGTCAAAAAATGCCGGACGAATGGATCGATAAAAGCACTGGACATAGGGTTATAAAACTCACCCGGAAGGAGGGAAGCAACTATAGTTTTTATTTTCATAATAATCCGTTCATTGGAAACAAAATGGTCTTTTATAACACTTCACCGCAAAAACCGGAGGAGCAGGCTGCCAAAGTAGAGATCAGCAACACCAGTGCAAAAAACAGGCAGATCTATATAGTTGATCTGAAAACACTACAGATCGAACAACTCACTAACCATGCCACTGCGATGAATGGTGAGATCGTATCTGCAAAAACAAAAGAAGTTTTTTTCCAGGTAAAAGACAGTGTCTTTTCAGTTAATGTGGATACAAAAAAAGAAAGGCTGGTATATGTTTTTCCTGATGATTTCAAAGCAAGCATAACCACTGTAAACGCAGATGGTAGTTTGCTTGCGGGTGCCAAATCAAGCGATGAGGAAAAAGAGCTTTTTAAGAAGTATCCCAACAAGTCAAGTTATTTCAACATTATTTACGAAGCAAAGCTGCCAAGAACATTATTTACAATAGATCTTAAGACAAAACTGCTTAATAAGATACATACCGATAGTGCCTGGTTGAATCACGTACAATTCTCTGCGGCAGATCCCAACCTGCTCATGTTTTGTCATGAAGGACCATGGCACAAGGTAAACAGGATATGGACCATTGATGTGAGAACAAAAAAAGTAACGCAGATCCACAAGAGAATAATGGACATGGAAATTGCAGGACATGAATGGAGCAGCGCCGATGGTAATATTATATGGTATGATCTGCAACAACCCAGGAGTGTAACTTTTTTTGTTGAGGGACACAATGTGAAAACGGGGGAAAAAACAAAATACGAGATGCAAAGAGATGAGTGGAGTATCCACTTTAACAGCACAAAGGATAATAAGTTATTTTGTGGCGATGGCGGGGATCCCGGGCAGGTTGCCAAAGCCAAAGACGGGATGTGGATCTACCTGTTTACTCCCAATGGCAATAAATTCACCTCTGAGAAATTGGTGAATATGAAAAATCATAAATACAGTTTAGAGCCGAACGTACATTTTAGTCCGGATGAGAAATGGGTCATATTCAGAGCTAATTTTGAAGGAGAGACGAATGTGTATGCGGTGGAAGTGAAGAAGAGTGGGCAGGCGGTGGCGAGCAGTCAGTAGTCAAGAGTCGATAGTCGTCAAACGTGAGATGTGAGACGAGAGATGTGAGACGTGAGATGTGAGACGTGAGATGTGAGATGTGAGACGAGAGACGTGAGATGCAAGGAATAAGAGTGGCATTCGAAGTTTCGTACCAGCCCCGAAGGGGCGATATATTACTAGCCCCGGGTATAGGGGTTGTGGCGAGCAGTCAGTGGTCAAGAGGTGATAGTCGTTAAACGTGAAACGTGAGACATAAGACGTGAGATGCAAGGAACAAGAGCGGCATTTGAAGTTTCGTACCAGCCCCGAAGGGGCGATATATCAATAGCCCCGGGTATAGGGGTTGTGGCGAGCAGTCAGTGGTCAAGAGGTGATAGTCGTCAAACGTGAAACGTGAGACATGAGACGTGAGATGCTAGGAATAAGAGCGGCATTCGAAGTTT
>JAICPX010000619.1 GCA_025929635.1 Chitinophagaceae bacterium | reverse complement strand
GCAAATAAGGCAAACTGGTTCTTTTTGTTTTTTACTGATAAAGGAAGAATGGTACGAAAGGCGGGATTGTGAATCTTATTTAATTCAAACGTGTAATCACTGTATGAAAAAACCCCAAGTCCTTTGTTGTGATTATTGCCAAACCAAAAAATATCATGGGGTAGGTAAACGCCGGGTTCAAATTTCAACTTGTCCGGGTGCTCACATTCAGGAACGATCACGATATCCGGCTTATGAGCAAGCAGGAGGTTTGCTTTTCTCCGGTAAGCCATATTGCAATTCCATGTGATGATCTTCATGAACGATTTAAGATTTTTAATTTATTCATGATACTTACGGCGCTGTTTCTGGATCAAGCGTTATTAATCATTTTTTCAACTTTAGCAATAATGTTTTTTCTCTCAAGATAATACCCGGCCAACATTGGAACAATGATCATTGCCTGGAGTAGTAGCCATGAAACCACGAACGCGAATGAAAAGATCCATGAGCTATCACGGTAAAATATGAAAAAGAAGGTCGCGGGTGTCCAGAATAATAAAAACAAAAGAATAAATATTTTTCCAACAATATTGATTCTTGTCCTTATTACAACCTTTTGATTAATAAATCTTCCATCGGCAATTACATGAACAATTCCTCCCAAATACCAATGACTTGCCCAAATTTTAAATCCGTCGTCACTGACGATACCCGTCAATTTTCCATCTGACTTCCAGAATGTTTTTAGGTGATTTAGAAAAGTGTCTTCAGCCTTATAAGCGATGTTTTTTTGAATCGTTCTTTTTGTTTTTTCTATATCGAAGTACATAAAGTTCGATTTGAAAGCTCCGGCCCTGATTACTCTGAGAAGACTACTATATAATAGCAAAATGTCGTCCTTCCATTCAGCCCCTTTTTCCCAAATGCAATTTTAGGAGGAATTTTTAAATAAGCTGAACCGCCTCTTTTTAGCTTTTTCAACCCTTCTTCAAAACCAATAATAAAGACACCTGATCCTACGGCCCATTTATGAATTCCCATTAATTCGAGGCTATTTTCCAACACCTCACCGGTTTCACAATCATACCATATCCAACGTATATTGATCGAATCTCCCCGTTGTAGTTTTTTCCCTTCTCCGGGGTTTTCAATTTTGTATTCAAGACCACTTGCTGACTTTTCCCAACAACAGTCTACCCATTTCTGAGAAAACGAATTGTTTGACGCTATTATAATAAACAAGAGAAATAAAATCAATCTCATAATCTTTTTGATGTGTTTAGGTCTTTTGATAATAGAGTTACTCCGGGTCTTTTTCCTTTTTCAAAACTTCCCAATTCATCATCCCATTTCAATGCTTTGGCCCCGTTGATTGTTGCCCACTGAAGAACTTGTTCCAGCCAGGACGCCTTATCGGTGCCACCGATCGAATCCGCGGCACCGATAATAGACTGTATCTCTTTTGCGATGCTCAATTGCCAGTTGCTGCTATAGCTATCGGTTCCTAAAACAAGAGGGCAGTTATGTTTCAACAGCATTTCGATCGGAGGAACCCGGTTTTCGATATAAAGATTCGCATTCACACATAAACACCATATAAGCGAGAGCCCGTTTCCCTTGGCGTATTCTTTGGCCCAGGTAAGATCTTCTTCAGGCATGAAGGTATTATGAATAAGAAAAATGGTTTGTCCATTATTGAAAAATGGAAGCACGGACCGGATGCTGCTTAAACCTGTAACAGGAAACGGCGATTTGTCTATTCCAAAGATCTTGAAAAGCTTCAAATAATCGCCCCCGCCTGTTTTGTACAGAACATCCTCGGCCGGGTGTTCCTGGTTGTGGATCGAGATAACCTGGTTCTTTGTGGATTGGTTAATTAGTTTGAAAGTTTTGGGACTGATAGAGTAGGGAGCATGAGGAACCAATGAAGTACGATGTACGATGTCCGATGTCCGAAGTGCGGACGCTAAGGTCTTTGCGACTTTTTGGTAGTGTTGAATATTCTCTTCCGCTGTTTCATCGGTAAAGCCAAGTACTTCAACAAAATTTTGCCAGCGGATCCTGCTTTTACTTTTTATTTCTGCTGTATCTGCTGTGTTACCAATATCGCCAACTGCAACGATCCCGTTATCATACATTTCCTTTTCTGCTTTTTGAATTTCCTGCTGAACCACTTCCGGATCAAACCCCCGCTTAGTAACCACCGAGCAAAGAAATTCTATCAAACCTGTGTGTGGTGGGATCACATTTTTTAAATGGCTG
>JAICPX010000404.1 GCA_025929635.1 Chitinophagaceae bacterium | reverse complement strand
TTCCCTGATCAAGAATTTCCAGCCCCGGTTCAATATTAATCTTAAAGATGACAAATCTTATCCCTATATGGTGATAAAGAACGAGCCATTTCCCAGGATCTTTCTTACAAGAAAACATATTGAAGATGGATCGGAATACCTGGGACCTTATACATCTGTGCATAAAGTAAGGGAGCTCCTGGCCTTTATCAGGAATACGATCCCGATGCGGACCTGCGCCTTAAATCTCACTCAAAAAAATATTGAACGGAAGAAGTTCAAGGTCTGCCTCGAATACCACCTGGGGAATTGTAAAGGGCCTTGTGAAGGGTTACAAAGTAAACAGGATTACCAGGCAGGGATCGTTCAGATCAGGAACCTCTTAAAAGGCAATTTGAACCCGGTCATCAATCATTTTAAGAATGAAATGAAAGACCTGGCGACAAACATGGAGTTTGAAAAAGCCGGGCAGGTTAAAAAGAAAATTGAATTTCTAAAGAATTACCAGTCCAGGTCCATTGTGGCAAATCCAAGGTTATCCGGGATGGATGTCTTTTCTATTGTAAAACATGAAGAACATGCGTATATCAACTACCTGATGATCCAAAATGGCACGATCGTGCAAACCAAGACCATTCTTGCTGAGAATTTTCTTGACGAAACCGAAGAAGAGATCCTGACATTTTCGGTCGCCCAACTTAGAGGCACATTCAATAGTAATGCAAAAGAGATCATTGTTCCCTTCCCTATCAGTTACCCGGAAAATGAAATAGTCATAACCGTTCCAAAAGGCGGTGATAGGAAAAAACTATTGGAGCTCTCTGAAAAAAATGCTCAATACTTTATAGATGAGATAAAAAATAAGCAGCGTCTTAAGCTTGAAAAGCAAAATGCAGATAAGTCAGGGTTATTAAAACGGGTCCGCGAGGACCTAAGACTTCCCGGTATTCCTTTTCATATCGAGTGTTTTGATAATTCAAATTTCCAGGGATCTTACCCGGTATCTGCGATGGTATGTTTTAAGAACGGGGAACCAAGCAAAAAAGATTACAGGCATTTTAATATAAGAACTGTTGAAGGCATCAATGATTTTGCCACCATGAAGGAAGCCGTTTACAGGAGATATAAAAGAGTTATCGAAGAATCATTACCGTGGCCCGACCTTGTGATCATTGATGGAGGGAAGGGCCAATTGAGCGCTGCTGCCGAAGCCTTACAAGAACTGAGTGCTACGACAAAAACCACATTGATCGGCCTGGCCAAGAATGAGGAAGAGATCTTTTTCACCGGTGACCAGCAATCTTTAAAACTTCCCTATGACGGCGAAAGCCTGCAGTTTATCCGGCGGATTCGTGATGAGGTTCATCGATTCGGAATTGCCCATCATCGCAAAAGAAGAGCGAAAGGTGTTTTCAAAAACGAATTGGAAGCAATAAAAGGCATTGGCAGGGAGACTGCAAACAAATTATTGAAAGAGTACCGTTCAGTAAAAAATATTTCGGAACTATTAAAGCAACCAAATGGCATCGATGAATTGATTAAGCTGATTGGTAAATCAAAAACTAGAACAGTCATCGATCATTTTCAATCACAAGAGAATTTTTCAAGTAAAGAAATGTAGAGACCTTACTTCTGGAAGATCTGAAGGGCGTAAAAAAAATGGGGCCCGGATAGAAATCCAGCCCCGTTTTTAAAATCCAATATCCTATGAAAAACCGAAATAAAAGTACAACATTTATTGACATTTCCTATACCCGCAATAGGGTATTTTTTATTTATCTACATAAATGTGATTGATTGTTGAAACAAAAAAATAGTCCCGATTAGATCGGGACTATTGATAGTATTTTTACTAAGTTATTTGATTAGTACTGCCAGAGATTCTGTTCGTAATTGAAGATCTTATCCTTGATATTGTCGCCTTCCAATAACCGCAGGATGGGGTCATTGATAAGGTTTCTCAACATCTTATTCATCGGGTTGTCAAGTGTAGACTTAATAATATAGCTGCTGAACATTCTTGCTTCAAACAGTTCTTCCCAGGTCATACGACTCATACCCATGTTCTTTGGATTATAGACCTCATATTTAGCCAACGTTGCTCTCAGGTCCGGATAATAGATCCAGAACAATGGAGTAACTCCTCTTTCAGTTTTTCCATCAGGCGCATATTGGGTTTTGCATGGAGCAATACCAAGAATACGGACAAACATGCGGCTGGCTTCGCGATCAAAGACCCATTCTTCCTTTATCCTGAATTTTACAATTTCATCAGGGCTAAGGTTGGGACATGATACAACAAAGCTATCAATCTTTGTAGGATCGGTAATATTGTAAACCGGGAGTGTATCGCATTGACCGCCGCCACCTATGGCTTTTTCATAAGCAGCTGAGTCAAGAAATGTAGTAAAACGATCATCTTCTGCACTAAATGCAATTGCATTTCCATTTTTTAATTCTCTTCTTACCGCATTTACAAGAATACTGACGAATCGCTGATCACCATTATCGTCCTGGGCCTGGTAACGGAAAGGCAGATTTATTTTCTCGCGAATATCAATCTCTCTCCAAACACGCTGAGTGTACAAGGCATCATCAGCTCTGAGGAACTCGTAATCCAGGGGAAGACGATCCTTGAACATACTTCTTTCAACAGCAGCATCTCTCCTGAGAGACATCTTGGTAGTATCATTAAATCCACCAATTTGAGGAGCCATCCTTATGGGTGTGTTGCCATAGGGATTGTATCCTGAAATCGTAGCAGGATTTGTGCTCTGCTGAACATTTTGATTCTGCCTTGTGGTATCAGGCTGTGTATTTGTATTTCTCTGCGTCCTGGCGCGACCTCTTTGCGCTTCGGCACTTACCATGATCAGCATGGCCGCAGCAAACACAAAATATTTAAGATGCTGATATTTCATTGATCTTTTATTTCAAATTATAAATAAGCGGTGTAAGCTTTCTTCTTCTTCCGTCCGGTCCAACGGCATAGATATTATCTATATAAATGTAGGAACCTGGTTTACATTTGCTCACGAGTCGTTTTGCTTCATTCCAAACTGCACCTGTGTTATTGGCTTCTTCAATTCCTTCTTCGAAACCTGCCCCGTCACCGGTAATTCTAAAGCTGGTAACATTAAACTGAGTTTCATAGAAGAAGTTCTTAACAAAAGCTCTTACACCCGGCTGAGTTCTGAATTCTACAGTTCTCATATCACCACTTTCTGTAGCACCAACCATAGGTGTAGGATCAGGTATTGAACGAACACGGAATCTTACAGGAGTCGCTTTACCGTCGGGTGTTGTTACGGTGATTACGCAATCATCAGTTTCCTGGGTTACACGAGCAACGCGTTTAGGACCAGAACCAATTAATTGTCCGCCACCTCCGTTAATCCTTACTTCGAGACGTTCAGCGCTACCACTACCGGAAATAGTTATTGGATTATCAACACCAATAAATAATACGTTCATTTTATCAAGCTGAACAGCGGCATTTGACTGACCAACGACATAATCGACCGTTTTGGTTATTGTTTTCTTTTGATTGTTTTGATCAGTGTATTCAATAATTACCGGAATTGAGTTACTACCAAGCCTGTCTGCTTTAAATTTATAATGCGCGGCTCCATCTGACTCAATATTTTGCCTTTGCCCGTTAATGGTTATAACTGGTGAGATCTTTGTGCTGAAGCCACCGACACCGGCAGTGATTTCAATATCCTGACCAGGTAATGCATTCGTAGTATTGGCAATTGCTATTGCGGCAAAAGCATCCTGGATAACCTCTACCTGTCCAACTTTCTCATGACAAAAAGTGACCACTTTGTTTTCGGTTGTCTTTACATCATTTTGAAACTTACTTAATATGGTAAGAGCCGCAACTGTAGGAACCATTCTGAAATACGCATCTTCCCAGGTCTTGTTGCCTTTATTTTGTGTTCTTGGCTTATTAAGATTTATAGGAAGTGAATTTGCAAACTGTTTTCCCACTTCCGGATCAACACTTTCAAGAATGGCTTTTTTATAAGCGGTGAGTTTATTAAAAAGGTCCTTTCCGCCACCATGCTCAACCATGATACGGGTAGCAATGTCAAGGTTATCATCTTTATAAGAAGAGTCGCCTTTTGCATAATCGGCACCTGCCTCTTTTAATATCTGATCCTTATACTTTTGAATATCATTATAAAGCGCAACGCTAAGATCCTGAACTTTTTTAGCGTTGGGATACCATTTTTGTGCTCTTTCCCTGGTACCCTGATCATTTAATTTTGCCTGGAGCGACTTCATGATCTCATCGGTTGATGCACTTACAACCCGGTTAGTCGCCTCAAGACTATTGTTAACTGTTTTAAAGGCATTGAGGATCTCTGATGATACGTTAAGTGCCAGCAGTGCTGTTAACACCAGGTACATCATGTTGATCATCTTTTGCCGGGGCTCACGAGGTAAAGCCATGACTTTATGGTTTTGA
>JAICPX010000671.1 GCA_025929635.1 Chitinophagaceae bacterium | reverse complement strand
TTCAATCCGGTAATCCATCAATGACGATCGCAGTATACAGTAGCTATTCGGGACATATTCATGAAGCCAGTACTACGGGCAATATGGCACAACAGCAAGCGGGCGGGGAAGAAATGAAGGATGCTTTACAGACGACACAGGAATTGAACTTAAGAGAAGGTATGTACGTGCAAAAGGGGCAATTGGTTTTTTCAGTTTATAATCCAGACCGCTTGTGGGTATTGTTGAATATTTATCCGCAGGACCAGTTTTTTGTTAAAACTGGTGATAAAGTAAGAATTGTCCCTGAAACAAAACCCGGTGAAGATTTCAGGGCAACCATAAGTTATATCGAACCTTTTTTCAGGAAAGGAAGTAAGACAATTGCGGCAAGAGTAAATTATGACAACAGTGTATTGAATCTTCCTGTTGGCAGCCAGGTAAAAGCAACTATTTTTTCGGCATCACATTCAGGCTTATGGTTGCCTAAAGAAGCCGTGCTTTCACTTGGATTGGATAAGGTAGTTTTCTTAAAGACCAGTGACGGATTTAAAGTGCATAAGGTCGAAACCGGTCATGCACATAAGAAATTATTACAAATAAAGAGTGGTTTAACTGAAAAAGATTCGGTAGCGGCAAACGCACAATACTTAGTAGATAGCGAAAGTTTTTTGAAGATAAATGGTGGCCGTTAATTTATATGCTAACAACAAAAGATCATTATGAAACAAATATTTGTCCTTTTGGTGGCTCTACAGTTCACTTCATGCAACGATAAAAAGTATCAGGGGGATGTCGACGCGGATATCTATTATACCTGCTCGATGGATCCGCAGGTGGTGGAGCTAAAGCCTGGCAAATGTCCCATCTGTAAAATGCCGTTAACTCCCGTGAAAAAAAGTAATAATGGAAATAAGGATGAGATTCAGTTAAGCGAGCAACAGGTTCTATTGGGAAATATTAAAGTGGATACCATCCGTAGCGGCATGATTGGCGACCAAATGATACTGACCGCTACATTGAGCACGGATCAGATGAAAACAACATCAGTAAGTGCAAGATTAATGGGAAGAATTGACAAGCTGTATTTCAAAAATGCCGGCGATTATGTAAGAAAAGGGGATAGGCTGTTCGATCTGTATAGTGAAGAATTAAACAATGCAAAACAGGAATATCAATTGGCGCTGGAGAAAAAGAAAACGTTGGATAACTCGATAATCGATTTTGATCAGTTGGTGAGAAGTGCAAGAACAAAATTGCAATTATGGGGAATGACTGAAACACAGATAAAAGAGTTGGAGACCAGCCGCAGGCCGCCATTGCAGACCGGGTTTTACAGCCCGGCTTCCGGGTTTATCACCTCGCTGAATGTATTGGAAGGACAATATGTAATGGAAGGAGGAACGATAGTGACCTTGGCAGATTTTTCAACGTTATGGGCGGAAGCGCAGGTATATGTTTCCCAATTATCACAAGTAGATCCGCAGTCTGTCGTTGAAGTGCAATTCCCTGACTTTCCAGGCCGGTCAACAAAAGGTAGAATAGAATTTGTAAATCCTGAAATAAATCCCGATACAAGAATAACATTGCTTCGGGTAAGTATTCCAAATGGGAGTAATCAATTAAAACCCGGGATGTCAGCCTATCTTTTATTAAGAGGAAAGCAGCATCAAACAC